>JAPLGY010000281.1 GCA_026389955.1 Caldilinea sp.
ATCGCGCCGTCGTGCTGGCTGACATCCTGGTAAAGTGCACCGCCGCACGCGACGTTGAGCAGCTGCAGGCCGCGGCAGATCCCCAAGAGCGGCTTGCGTTCGGCCAGCGCCCAGCCTGCCAGCAGCAACTCCGTTCGGTCACGCTGCTCGTCGACGCCGCCCAGGTGCGGGGTCGGCCTTTCACCGTAGCGAGCCGGGTCCACATCGCCGCCGCCAGACAAGATTAACCCATCAAGGCTGGCAAATTGTGCGTACAACGGGGCCTCCTCCAGCTCTGCTGCGATCAGGAGAGGCTCCCCCCCCGCCGCAACGACACCGGCTGCGATCTGGCTGACCAGCTGGTCGAGTTCCTCTCGATCGGGAGAAGTGTTCGGGTGTAAGGTGATTCCAATGGTTGTCATCGGCTTCTGCTCCGGCGAACATCTGGTTTCCAAATTTTTGCTGTAACATTGTACCATAGGGGGCAGGGTTCTGGGTGTCGGCAGCCCGGCCAGGAGAGCCTGCCAGGTTCGGTGAGAAGAAGGCCCAGCAGAGCGCTGGGCGAAGACTTTCGCAGCCAGGAGTCCCAGCCAGGAGTCCCAGTTTAGGAGTCCCAGTTTAGGAGCACAGATGCCACGACAACTGTTCGGCAACAGCCATCCACGCGCCGGCATGTGGAGATTTACGTTCGGACTCTGTCTCCTCTTGGGGGGCATGCTCTGCCTGGTGCCCCAGCCGGTCGCCGCGCAGGGGGCATGCTACGAACCTGGCGCGCTGCGCATTGTCATGTCCTGGACGACACCCTCTTCGGTGGGTGCCTTGAAAGTCGAAGATCCTTACGGGAAGTATGCCACCTCCTGGGACGGTTGGCCGGAGCACTATGGGCCCCAAGGCCCGTATATCGACGGCGTCGGTTCTCCCTTCAACACCCTTCCCGGCAGTCAAATCTTCGTGATCCCGACCGACAACGACCCGGAATTTGGGCGTGGGGGCCGGATTGAATTCGACCTTCCCGATCCGGAGCAAGGTACGTATCGGGTGCGCGCCGCTGTTCCTCTGGCAGAATTTGATACAAACCTCACGGTGGAGATCTATGCTGGCGGCGTGATGACCGCGCCTGTATTTTCCGAACTTCACACGATTCCAGCATCCAACTGGAACGACGCTGCAGTTTGGGCGTGGCATTGGGAAGTAGGTGACCTGGTCATCTGCAGCGACAAGCCGATCCTCTCCGAGGTGAAGGCCCAGTACCCGATCGACCATCGCCGTTTCTTGGAAGGCATCCAGGTTCTCAACCCCATCGTTGCCTCGGTCGACTGGGCGGGGCTGACCCCCGACCGGGTCGAATTCAAGCTCAACGGTCGGCTGATTTCCGCCGTACCGACGAGTGGCAGAGATGCCCAGCACACTCTTGACATGGGCCCGCCCTGGTCGGCGGCACGGCCGGCGGCTTCACCTATGACATGGGGTTTGCAATCCCTGTGGAACCTTTTACCATCGATGCGCTTCGAATCGGTCCGCCCGACGGCAAGGCAAAGTTCGAGTGGGGCGTCGACGGTGGGCTGACCATTCCCATCGATTGTATCTCGGATCTGTCGGCAGCCGTCAGCGCAAGCGGCAGCAACTTTCGCTTCCTGAACGCGGACATCGACCTCAGGGTATCGGGCGAACTGCAATTTCCGCGGGATGGCGCCTGTGGGTTTCAATCCCCTGTGGGAACGGTCGCCGTCCAAGGCGAGTATGGCGGGACGCTGTATCGTAAACCGTCCTTGGTCATGGTGACCTATTTCAATGTGGTCGTAGGCCAGACGGTAGATACGATCATCGTGGTCCTGCATCTGGAAAAATTTGTGGGCCAGATCGGTGAATTCTACATCGACGGTTCGATCGGCCTGGAAGCCAATGCAACGCTTGATTTTTCCGTCCCAGCGCTGCAGGATCTGGGCTTGACCGGGGAGGTCGGGCTCACAGGCGGGTATCGTTCTGACCTCAAGGTGGTTGAAGTCGACCTCTACGCCGGGGCCAACGGCACCATTGGTGTTGTGCGTCCGGGAGCCATCGATCTGTTGCTTTTGAACAACTGGCAGTTCGACAAGATCACGATCCAAGGGGAAGTTGGGGCCAAGTTTCGCACCTTTTGGTTTGTGCGTGAGGCCAAGGGCAACATCACCTGGAGCTACCCGGCTGCGCAGACGCTGCGTCTGACCGATGCGGTTCAAAGCAGCGACTGGCAGCTGGTTCCACACCCTGTCCGCCCATCGACCCCCTCTTTGCAACTGGCGCCCGATGCAGCCCTTGCCTTTGCCACGAATGTTCAGCGCCGCGCCAGCAGCGCCTTTACGGGCGTGCAGAGGACAGTGACCAGCACGCTGGCCTCGAATGTCTATCCCTATCCTGACACCAGCCTGGCCGTCCATCCTGTCGATGATCAGGCGCTTCTTCTCTGGGTGGATATAGACGACACCAAGCCTCTGGGCCAGGCCCAGGAGCTCTTTTTCAGCCGCTGGGATGGCACCGCCTGGCAACCGCCCGCCGCCGTCACCGACGACAATCTGCTGGACGGTGCGACGCAGGTGGCGTGGGCCGGCGATGGGCAGGCTGTTGCCCTCTGGCATCGGATGAAGACGCCGCTGGCGGCGGACGCGTCTCTGACGACAACGGTGACCCAGCAGCTGGAGATTGCCACAGCTGTCTACAACCCCACCACGGCGCTCTGGGGAGCGGCGTCGTGGCTCACCACCAACGATGTCCTGGATGGGACCCCGCAACTGGCGCGCGGCGCAGGGGGTGAACTGGTGGCTGCCTGGCGACGCAATGCGTCCGGGCTGTTGAGCGGCGACGTGGCTGCACCGGATCAGATTGTGGCGGCGTTTTATCAAAATGGCTGGCAGACGCCTGCTGTCGCCGTAGATGCGATTCCGGGGCTGCTTGAATTTGCCGTGGGCATCGGCAAAAGCGATGCGCTCAACGCCACCACCCTGGCCTACACCCAGAATATGCGGAGGCCCAGCGCACACCGCAGATCCTCTACACCCTCCAGCAGCATCCCTTCTTGTCCGCAGAGAACGAACCGATCCTGTTCTGGCTGGCTGGCGATCAGCTGCATGTGCGCAACCTGAAGACTGCCCTCGTGCAAACCCTGCCGCTGCCTGCGGAGATCCAGGGGGTGGATGAGTTTCGCGCCCTGCTCGATGCGAACGGCAACATCGCTGTGGTCTTTGTCAACAAGACCCTGCCGCGCAATCTGTATCTGGTCTACTACGATCAGGGGAGCCAGCTTTGGGGAAGTCCACGGCAGCTTACCGATGAGGAGCACAGCCTGAAATTTCTGTCGCCGGGTTTTGACAGCAGCGGTCGCCTGCTTTTGGCTTATGGGCGTGCTGCCGTTGCCTATGAGGAGCGGCAGCGCCTGGAGGGGGGGGAGCCCATCCGCTACACCATCCCGGTGGAGACACAGACCGATCTGGTGACGCTTTCGCACACATTTCTTCACAACTTGAAGATCAGCGATGCGGATCTGGCCTTTGCCCGGTCCGAGACGGCAGAAAATCAGGTGGTGATCTCTGCCACCGTCCACAATGACAGCGACAGAGCGGCCCACAATGTAGTGGTCCACTTCTATCGGGGGGATCCGGCGAGCGGGGGCGTATGGTTCGGCACGGGTTTCGTCCCCGATCCGATGCCGGGCAACACCCAAACCACGGTTGCGGCTACGTATACGCCCTGGTTCACGCCGCCGGAAGACATCTACGTTGTGGTCTCGGCCAGCGGCGTTGTCGAAAGCAACGAACTGGACAATCAAGCGCGGCTCTTGGGCATTGGTGCCGATCTTGAACTTGTGCAGCTGGACGTCACGTATGGGCAAAATGGCGGTGCCACACTGCGCAGCACGATTCGCAACAACGGCTACAGCGATGTCTACGACGGCGCGCTCGTCTACAGCGTAGAGGGCCTGACAGAGCCCCTTGCCCAGCAGACATTTTCAGTGGCAGCGGGACAAACCACCAGAGCGACCCTGTGGGTCGATCTCACCCTCCTGCCGCCCGGCGTTTACCAGATGGCGGCCACAGTTGGCGTCACCCACACCAACGAGTTCACCCGTGCAGACAACCAGATCGGAGCGACCCTCGCCGTCTTGCCTGACTTGGCCCTTGCCTTGGAGCCGCCGGTCGGCAGCGCGCTCAACGTCACCGTTCGCAACATCGGTGCTGCGCCATCGGCTGCTGTGCCAGTCCGCTTCTACAGCGCGGGGGGCTTTGCAGAGCAGCATCTGCTCCATTCAGACCAGGTTGGGCAGCTTGCGCCTGGGGGCACGCAGACCTTGACGGTGCAGTGGTCGGATCAGCTCTGTCAACTCTATGCGGTGATCGACCCGGACAACCTGCTAGACGAACAGAGCAAAGCCAACAACGTAGCCGCCAATCTCCAACTGGCGGAGGCGTGTGTCCCCCAGAAATCCGTGCCGGCAGTGCTGCATAGTTTGCCTGACCCGCTGCAGCAGGCAGGACGATCGAGATCAGCACAGGAGTTGTCAATTTGCACACGCAACTGGTTCACCCGTACTTTGTGTGAAAGTTCGTGAGACGTCGGGTGACACATAATCATGGGAAACAGCTAGTGGTTCGACCCCTTAATTTCAGGAAATAGATTGCAGTAAACCTTCTCGATTTTCAGTGGTAGCAGCTATCGAAGCCGTCAGGCTAAATTTTACAAATTAAATGGTCAGACTACTAGTCTGGCGTAGAGGGCAATGCCGGTAGGTGCATCGATCTGCTCACGCATGATGACGGTGCCTGTTTCGGTCTGATAGGCGTCGAGCTTTCCCTCTTTCCACCAGCGCCATGCGGTCTTGTCGCTGATCCCCAGTTTCTCAGCGTATGCGCTCAGTTTCACGAGGAATATGATGACATATACGGCTACACGTGTCAACAAATTATTTAAATTAATTCTACCCTATCGCCCCAAAAGTTCTTCTTGGCTCTTGCCAGGGAGCATGGTACACTCCTGGCATGCCCGCCCATCTCCTGATTCGACCCGCAACCACCCAAGACCTCGATTTCCTCGACGAACAGGATCCTCTCCTGGTCCGTGAGGCGATCGCTCAAAAGATACAGGATAGCGAGGTCTACCTCGCAGAGCTGAACGGACAACGCGCCGGCTTCGCACGCTATGCCTACTTCTGCGATCTGGAGCCCTTCCTCACGTTGATTCTGGTGCTGGATCCCTACAAACGACAAGGCATCGGGACGCAGCTGATGCTCTACTGGGAACAGGCCATGCGGACGAGGGGGTATCATTTTCTGATGACCTCTACACAGGCTGACGAAGACGCTCAGTTCTTCTATCGCCGGCTCGGGTACACAGACACCGGGGCCCTCCTGCTCCCCGGACAGGCAGCGACAGAGCTGGTGCTGCTGAAGTATCTGACCGACAAAGACGGGCAGCACAGCCCCAG
>JAPLGY010000192.1 GCA_026389955.1 Caldilinea sp.
CCCCAGCCCCTGCAGCACCAGACCGATCCCGACCGAACCTGCCAGCATGACCCCCAGCCCAGGAGCCTGGCCGACCAGCCAGGCCAGCCAGGCCCCCAACGCCACCCCCAGCACCCCGCCGGCCAGGCTGAGCAGCAGCGCCTCCCCCAAAAACATCCGCAAAATCCGCCAGCGGCTCCAGCCCACCGCCCGCAGCACCCCGATCTCGCGCGTGCGTTCAAGAACACTCATGACCATGGCACTCATCATGCCCAGCCCCCCAATCAACACCGCGATCGCCGAAATCCCCCAGGCAAATCCCTGCAGATAGGCCGTCCACTGTTCGCTGGCCGAGTAGCCGCTCGCCTTGCTCACCGTGACCTCCCGGTCCAGTGCCTGAATGCGCTCGACCACAGCCTCTGCATCGGCGTTGCGCCGTAACCCGATCTGAAACAGGCTGACCTTGCGTTGCTTTTGGGCGATCTCCTTGGCATCTTCCAACACCATCACCCCACCGGATTCTTCCATCCCCTGACCCGTCTCATAGATGCCGACGATCCGAAAAGGCACCCCGTTGATGGGCAGGATGTCGTCGACACGTTTTTTAAGCGCATCCGCCCCCCGGCGCCCCACCGCGATCTGCCCCGCCCGCACCACCGGCTTCCCCTCGACAATCCGGTAATGCGCCATCGCCACACTGCCGGGGGGATAGCCGTAGACCAGAAAATAGGGGGTCCCTTCAAAGGCAATCCAGGAAAAAACCCCTGGGTCCACATTGCTCACCCCCGCCAAGGCGTTGATGCGCGGCCCCAAGCTCTCGTCCAGGCTGCTGAAGACGACATCGTAGGCGTTCTTCTGGGTCACAAGCAGGTCGTTGCTCAGACCGATCGCCCCACCATAGTTGTCAGCCAGACCGTCCGCCATCGCCCCCAAAGAGACCACCGAGGCCACCCCCACGGCGATCCCCAGCACGGTCAGAAAGGTACGGGTAAACCGACGCCACAGGTTGTAAAGAACAATCACGGCCAATCCACTCCTTTCGGTTCTCTTCTCAATTGTAATCCGTCTATGCAGGCTGTTCAACCGCCGAATGGACAGGCAGATACTGCCCTGTTGGACAATCTGGCACTGCATTACCCCCTGGCGTCAAATTGGTTGTCGGACAACCGCTGCGCTATAATCTCCAGCATGCGATGCTGTGGAGTTGCCAGATTTCAAATCCAAACGGACGCCGACGCACGATGGGCCGACGTACGATGGGCCGACGCACGATGAGCAGCCTTCGTCGGCAGGGTTTCAGGGCAAGGCACAGCCTTCTCTGGCGTCTGGGTGGGGTCTTGTTGGCAGGGTGGCTGGGTTGGCTCTGTTGGCAACTGGGTCCCTGGCTCTGGACGACCGTGCAGGATGAGGTGGCGTTGGAAAAATTTGTGGCCACGCTCGGTCTCTGGGGACCCTTGACGCTGGTAGGACTCAACGCGGTTCAGATCGTCGTAGCCCCCCTGCCTGGCTACGTCATGCAAATTGCGGCAGGTTATCTGTATGGGCCTTTGTGGGGGGGCATTCTCGGCGCGCTGGGGGTGCTGATCGGGGGCATGCTGGCGATGGGGATCGCGCGAGCCCTGGGCAAACCGGTCGTGGAACGTCTGGTGGGGCGTGGCCGGTTGGCGCAGTGGACAGACGTTTCTTTCAGCAGCAGCACATGGGTCTGGTTTCTGATCTTGTTGGCCCCGACAGGGGATCTGCCTTATTTTTTGGCGGGCCTTGCCCAGATCTCTTTTACAAAAATTTTGTTGTTGACACTGGCCATTCGTGTCCCGACCACCATGCTGGTCGCAGCGGTCGGTGCAGGGGTCTGGCTGCTGCCGGCCTGGCAGCTGGCAGCCCTGCTGGCCCTCCTGGGGCTGGCCTCGCTCGGGATGATCCGCTACCAGGACAAAGTGCAGGCGCTCGTGGACCGAAGGGTGCAGCGCCGATTATCGGGAGAGGAGCCATGATGGATGAGCTTGCTTTGACACTGGCAGAACGCATCGACGCAGACCTTAAGCAAGCGATGCGTGACCGCAATGAAACGGTCAAGTTGACCCTGCGCGCCCTCAAGACCGCCATCTTGCAGGCACGCACCAGCGGCAAAAGCGCCCATGAGGTGGGAGACGCTGAAATTCTCGACCTCATCCGCAAAGAAGCCAAACGACGCATCGAGACCGCCGCAGAGTTTGAAAAATTGGGAGCCCCAGAACGGGCAGAAGCAGAACGGCAAGAACATGCTGTGCTCGTCCGATACCTGCCACCACAGCTGTCAACCGCAGAAGTAGAGGAGATCGCGCGAGCGGTTATCGCTGAGCTCGGCGCAAGCTCCCTCCAACAACTGGGCCAGGTGATGGCGGCGGTGCTGGCACGAACAGGCCGACAAGCCGACGGCAAGACCGTCAATCAGATTGTGCGCAGCCTGCTCCAATAAACGCATGTGGCAAGCCCTTCAACAGAGCTGGGCAATCGCCCGCCGTAGAATGCCACAGGCTCGGCTGCATCGTTCGATCTTGTCATTGGGAATGCTCGGCGCGCTGGCAATTCTGCTCAGCGTTCTGCTGGCATGGCAGCTCCCCTACGGCAGCCAACTGCTGCTGAAACCTGACGAAATCGCCCCCTTCACGGTGATGGCGCCGCAGCGTCTGAACTTTGAGAGCAGCCTCCTGACCGAGCGGGCCCAGGAACGTGCGGCACAGCAGGTGCCTGACCAGTACGACGTAGAAGAAACTGCCATTCGCCGCCAGCAGGTCTCGCTGGCGCGCGAACTCCTGGCCCGGATCAGCGCCATCCGCCAACAGACAGACGTGACCTTGGCCCGCCAGACGGCGGAGCTGATCGCACTGACGCCGCTGGGTGTCGACGCCACCACCGCCGTCCAGATCCTCTCCCTCTCAGACGAACAGTGGCAACAGACCGCCCGTGAGGTCCCTGTCGCCCTGGACCGCGCCATGCGCGTCGAAATTCGCGAATCGACGGTCGGCCAGGCCAGACGCAACGTACCCAGCCTCCTGAGCAGCACACTCGACGACGACTCGAGCGATGTCACGATCCAGCTGGTCCGCAATCTGATCCTGCCCAACAGTTTCTACAACGCAGCAGAGAGCGAGCAGCTGCGCGAGGAGGCCCGGGCAGCTGTCCAGCCCCAGTTTGTCACCTTGATCGAAGGAGAAACGATCATTCGCAGCGGCGACCGGGCCACCGCCGAACAGGTCGAAAAGCTGGCAGCGCTGACCCTGCTGCACACAGAATGGAACCCATGGACAGCTGTCCGCAGTATCCTGCTCACCCTGCTGCTTTTGACCGTGGGCGTTGCTGCGCTGGCGCGCGTGCAGCGCACACTGTTCACCCGCCTCAACGAACAGGCAATCCTGCTGGCCATCACGGCGCTCTGGCTGCTGGCTGCCAAAACCCTGATGGTCAACCATCCCTGGTTGCCCTTTCTGTTTCCGCTGGCAAGCTATGCAATTCTCATCGCCATCTTCTGTACACTGCGGGTCGCACAGGTGCTGCTCCCCCTCTTTGCAGCTGTTCTCCTCTATCTGCTCCCGGCCAATCCAGCCATGTTGCTCTATCAGCTCGTCGGCGCACTCAGCGCTGTGTGGATCGTCGGGCGCGCAGAGCGGCTGGATTCTTTTCTGTGGGCCGGCCTGGTTGTCTGCCTGAGCAACCTGACGGTCATGTTCGTCATGTTTGCCCCGTTTGAGGGGTACAGTTCGACGATGTTCTTCGAACTGGTGCTGGTCGTCACAGCCAACGGCCTCCTGAACGCTGCCATCGCCCTGATCGGTTACTTTTTGCTCGGTAATTTTTTTGGCGTGATCACCCCGCTGCAGCTGACCGAGCTGAGCCGACCCACCCACCCCTTGCTCCGCCAGTTCCTGCTCAAAGCTTCAGGCACCTACCACCATACCATCCTGGTCAGCAACCTCGCCGAACGCGCAGCGGCAGTGGTCGGAGCCGACGCCCTGCTGGTGCGCGTGGGCGCCTACTACCACGACATCGGCAAAACCGTGCGCCCCTATTTCTTCGCCGAAAATATCCTGGATGGCTCCTCCCCCCACGAAAAGCTCGATCCCTGGACGAGTGCCCAGATCATCATCAGCCATGTCAAGGACGGGATCGACCTGGCCCAGAAATACAACCTGCCCGAACGCATCCAGGACTTCATCCGAGAACACCACGGACGGTCGCTGGTCAAGTATTTTTATCTGCTGGCACAACAGCCACAGAACGGGGCGAAAAACGTCGACGAAGCTGCATTTCGCTATCCCGGGCCCAACCCGCGCTCGCGCGAAACCGCCATTCTGATGCTGGCCGACACCTGCGAGGCGGCCGTGCGCGCCATGCGCCCTTCCACTCGAGAAGAACTGGAAAAGCTGGTCCATCGCCTGGTCGACGAACGGATCGCCAATGGGGATCTGGATGACTCAGACTTGACCTTATAGGATATGCAGAAGATCAAAGAAGTTTTTCTGCAGGTGCTGCAGGGCATACACCACCCGCGCATCAGATACCCAGAAACCGCTGAGTACCCAGAACGACCTCCTGCGCCTCCTCTCCCGCCACCTGCCCAACGGCCCCGCCAGGAAATCGGCGGGCTCGAAAAAATCGCCCCCCAGCCAGCCACTACCCCCTCAGCCGCCTTGGAAGGTTGAAACGGAGCCGACAACACATGTTTGACCCAGCCAGTTCGATCACAGTCGCAGTCGACGAAGAATATGCCCCCCTCGTCGACGAGTCCGCCATCCAGGCCGCTGTCGCTGCCACCCTGCACCACCTGGGCTGCGCACACGGCGAGCTGGCCGTCGTGGTGACCACCGATGAAGCCGTACGCGCCCTCAACCGCGAATACCGCGGGCTCGATGCCCCCACAGATGTGCTCAGTTTCGCCGCCCAGGAGAGCTTGCCCGATGCCCCCGCGCTGGTGCTGCCCCCTGAACTGGCCGCAGAAACAATGGCCTCAAGGCCGCCCTCAACGGCACGCTGCACACAGTGCGTACACAGCCCAACGCACGTATCGAGCTGGTCGCACTGGTCCTCGTTGCGCTGACAGCGGCTCTCTTGCAGGTCTCGGCCCTCGAATGGGGAATTCTGGGGTTGACCATTTTTTTGGTGCTGGCCCTCGAATGCGTCAACACTGCCGTCGAAGCAGCTGTCGACCTGGTCTCCCCCACCTACCACCCTCTGGCAGGGGTCGCCAAAGACGCCGCCGCTGGCGGGATGGTGTTTGCAGTGCTTGCCAGCCTCTGTGTGGCCAGCGCTATCTTCGGGCCACGACTCTGGCAGTTGTTGGCTGCCTGAAAGGGCGGACATCCTAAAAAAAACAGGCGAGAAAGCTGAATTGCTTTCTCGCCCCCAGGGCAACTGCCCCACTCCAATTACCCCGGAAATACCACCGAAATATTGAGCGGCGTTGTCTGAAGCAAAGGCGCAAATTTCCCCAGCTGGCGCAGCGCATCCAACGCACCGGCATCGACGCCCGTCATGGCGGACAACACTCCCCCATCCAACCCCAATGCCACCAGATTGGCCATTTGGCCGTCATCCCACCGAATCAGCGGCAGCGGATTGCCGTTCAATGTCACCGCCAGCCCTTCCGGTTTGGTCTGAACATTGACCGACTGAATCCCCAGTTCGGCAACCTGTGCCATCTGGTCGGCGTTCAGATTCAGCCCAGCCAGGGCGTCAGGGGGCAAAAAGTTGGCAATCATCCCCAACCCCTCCAGCGTACCGACCCCGGTTGCCTCGTACCGAATCGTCAACGGGCCCAAAGCCCCCAACAACCCGGTCGCAAAGGGGGGCACCCCAAGTTCCCCAAGCACAGCCACGGAGGCTTCCTGCGCCTTCTGGACCAACGCCGCACGGTCCACCGCAGGACCCACCAGTTCCAGGTTCTCCCCGGCACCAGGGAACGTCATGACAATCCCCAGGCTCATGTTGCTCAACAACGGCAACACCTTGGCCAGGCTATCGGCGTTGTCAATTCCCGCAACCCCCAAAACCGAACCTAGCGACTCGATGGCCGCCGCATCCCAGTCCAGGCTCAACATCGGCTGGCCGTCTGCATACAAATCAATGCCTTCTGGCGCCAGATTGACGAAGGCACTGTCGATCTCAGCTGCCTGTACGGCAGCAATTTGTGCCGGTGTGCGCGCCAGGGCACTCAAGTCGACCCCAAGCGCACCCAGGTCCAGCCCATCCAGCGAAATCTGCCCTTGCTCGTCGTAGGCAAGCACGACAGCCGGAAGATCGACCACCACATCGCCGGCTGCGGCCGACGCGGCCAGCTCACCCTGCCCAGGCCGTGACATACAGCCGGCGAGTGCAGCAGACAACACCCACGGCATCAAAAAGATGAATGCCAGCCGTTTTTTCTGCATGAGGAAATCTCCTTGTTGCAATTGCGTTTCGGTTTCAAATATGTTCTGTCCCCGCTCTGGGCGGCTTGGAGAGGCAAACCGGCAGCAGCCAGCCTGCCCGTCCTATTCTAGCACACGGCAGCAGTTTGTACAACAGGCCCACCCAATTTCCCAATTTTCCTGAACAGGGCTTTTCAAAAGTCATATGGGTGCAGTAGGAGCTTGATCGCCTCATCGGGGCGGGCAGCAAAGATGCGCCGTTGCCCTGTGTGTCTATAATGGATGGAACGTGCGACACGAAGTCGCTTGATAGAATACAGTTAGGCGTGAATAATGCCGGGACTGGCTCCGTGACGACCGGATGTGGCTACCCTGGCCTGCGTTGCTGGTAACGGCAGGGTGGGAAGCCTGGGGGACAATGGATTGCTCACGGCCAGCTACAAGGTGGTGAGCGGGCTAGCCAAAGTGCCAAAGAGGAGCCGTAGGGCGAATTTCTGATAAACCTCGTTACATTAGAACGGCGCAAGTAGCTGCCAGCGATCCACAAGATTGCGAAGCGCCGTGACCAAAAAGGTAAGCCATCAGGGAGTGGCGCTGTCTCATCGCCATTTCGTCGTTCGTAGCATGGCCGGGGGATAGGAAGCCTCTAAAGGCACACAGTTGTCTATCAAGCGGAACGTGGTAAGCCCCACCAGTCCCATGTGCAAACGTGGTAGCCCAAGCGCAAGCAAGTCAAGTATACGTTTTTTTTGATTAGGCGCAGTTCGAGCGTCGTCTTGAGCAGACTCTTGGCTTCGGTGACCCAGCCGTCCTGCCCCTTGAGCGCAGCCTTCTGAGCTTCGGTCGGGGCCAGCAGGGCAAAGAGAATGTCGCGCGCCGAATCGACTTTCAGCAACGCCTGGAGCTGCGGCCAGCCCGTGCCGCCGCCCACCGCGTCGACCATGTCAAAGCTCGGGTTCGGGTTCTCCACAAAGATGCGGCGGATCGCCGTAGTGTGGTCGGGTCTGGCCTTGAGGCAGAGCGCCAGGTAGTCGTCGCCGCTGTTGAGCGGGTCTGGAAAGCAGCCGCCCATCTCGGCATAGAGGGAGAACGGGTCGCGCTGCTTCTGCTCGTCGGTCATAGGTGCCGGCGCCGGCACGTAGACCAGCAACTGCCTGACCGCCGGATGGGTCGAGGCGCCCATCTCCTGGAGCACGGCCAGCGCCGCCTCGCGGCTCTCGATGCTGCTCTCACTGGCGTCGACGACGCGCAGGCGGTCCCCGGCCAGCGCCAGGCAGAGGTCGCGGTAGCGCCGGTCGGCGTCGTAGACGACCAACGTCGGACGATCCTCCAACCGCTTGCGCACAATTTCCTGTTGAATAAACTCGGCGATCTTCATCAATAAGACCTCGTGGTCGGTCTAGCTGTCAGGGTTCAAGTCGGCCCAGGTGCGGCCGTCTGAATTCTCATTCACCAGCCTGGCCGCGGTAGTGCGCGTCATAGACGGCACGGCGATTCATCTCCAATGCCGCGGCCAGATCTTCCTCCTCCAGCCCGGCGCGCTTTGCCTGCTCGGCCATGGCTTGCCCCACTCCCCACAGTTCCTGCTGGGCGCGCCAGCGCAGGAAGTCGTCATATTCACGCATGCCGATTAGGGCGGCGACGGTGATCCCGCCCTTTTCGAGGACAAAGTGCTCCTGGCCCCGCTGCGCCCGTTTGAGCAAGTCGTCAAAATGAAGGCGCGCCTCCGTTACCCCAACACGCACCTGGGCCGATGACTTAGCGTTCATGGTGTTGCGGCTCACTCGCCTGCGTCATGCAGCACGCGCTGATAGAGCGCATCGCTGATCCAGAAACCCGCCTGCAGGCGCAGCGCGTCGATGACCGGACGCACCTGGGGAATCAGGCCGCGCTGCTTGCATTGCACCAGCACGCCGATCAGCCCCATGTAGGTGACGCCGAGATGCTGCGCGCTTTCACGGCCAATGCGCTCGTCGATCAGCAGGAGATCGGCGTTCATCTCCATGGCCAGCGCAATGGCTTCCGCCTCGCCGGCGTCCAGATCCTGACGCAGTGACTGCACCAGCGCCCGGTTCGTTACCGTCCGCACCGACAGCCACGACGCATCCGCAATCTGCTGCGCGCTCGGCAGATGCGCGCCATTGACGACCAATTCCTGCCAGACTGCATCCGGGATCGTCAGCGCGCCGTACAACTGCTCCAGGAGATCGAGCCGCCCAATCAGGGCCAGATTGGTGATGGGCGATGTGTTGCTGACGACGATCATGCGGCATCAAGGCGTGAGAGGGTGGCCAGGTCTTCTTCGTACTCCTCAATGTCGTAATGCACGGGAATGCGCCGGCTGGCCAGCAACTGCTGGAACTCCCAGAAGCCCATATGCGCCACTTCACGCGCCTTGCCAAAGGACAACTTGCCTTCGGCAAAGAGATGCACCGCCAACTCGCGCTGAAGCTCTGACGCAGTCATGCGCGCCGCATGCAGCACCTCGCGCGGAATCTCGATCTGTACCATTGCAGACATGGTGTCTACTCCCTGCTTACCACTCAAACACCTTTAACCGTGAGATGACAGCAACCGGCACAGATTCACTGACCGGTGCCTTCTCGGACCTAGTATACATCACATGGGTTCGTTGCCGCGGCCACTCTGGGTCATATGCTATTCTGTCTCATATATGCACCGCTATGCGCTGAGCAAACGGAGACACGACGGACTATGGGCGAG
>JAPLGY010000211.1 GCA_026389955.1 Caldilinea sp.
GCGGGGCAGCGCTGCCGAAAACCGCGTCGGTCACGATCAGCTCCGTGGCTTCGATGGCTTCGGCGCGCAGCCCAGCGGCACGCAGCACTGCAGCCAGCAAAGGAGCTGCCAGCCGCTCCCCCAGGCCGCTGACCACATCCATCCCACGCAACGTCAACTCCCCCAACACGGCAATGCTGCTGCACAGACGATCGAATTCGCCCAGACGCTGCTCGAAGACGTTGGTGAGCGCCGCTCGTTCGCTGCCCTCGGCCACCAGCTGGCCGGCGACCCCCTGGTGTTTGAGCAGCAGGGTGGCCTGTTGTTCCCGATGAAACCGCTCCTCCCCACGCGCCGCGCGCTCGGCGGCCTGGATCAACAGATTGGTCACACCAGACATGGCACTGGTGACGACCACGACACCGGGTGTTCCCTGTGCCGCTGCCCGCTCGGCGGCAGCCTGGACGACGGCAGCCACCTGCACAAACGCGTCGGCGCTGCCGACCGAGGTGCCGCCAAATTTCATGACAATCATCTCTGTCTCCTTCTCCCACCAGGCTGAATCGATTTTGCTATAAAAAATCCCTCCTGCCTTTCCAGACAAAAGGGAACTACCGGGCCGGTCTCAGGCGTCACCTCTCCTCTTGCAGGGAAAAGGACAGACTGTGCAATTGTGGGGAAACTATAGCAAGGCGCAAGAGAGATGTCAAAAAACAGGCAGGTACCCATACAATTTGACAGCTGTGCCCGCTTCTGGTATCTTTTCCTCGGTTTCAAACCTGTCTGCGTGCCCGTCTATGCATAAGGCATCTGTACAATGACCCATACAACAGCCCAGGCGGCGACCCGTCTTGCAGCGGTTGTACCTGAAAAACAGAGCAACCCATCGGTTCTGGACAAATGTGTCTGGTAATTGGTGCTTGCCTGGGTTCAGAGACGACACCCAACCGGCCATCCAGACGGATGAGCCGGTTTTTTGTTTGGATGCGGATCTGTCTGGATGCGGAAAGGAAAGCGGATCGATGAGTCTGGAACGATTTGCCATTATCGAGTCAACCCTGCGCGAAGGAGAGCAATTTGCCAATGCATTTTTCGACAGCGACCAGAAGGCAGAAATCGCCCGGCTTCTCGACGCGTTTGGCGTCGAATATCTCGAACTGACTTCGCCCGCAGCCAGCCCGCAGAGCTGCGCGGATCTCGAACGGATCGCGCGGTTGGGGTTGAAAGCCAAAATTCTGACCCACGTCCGCTGCCACCTGGACGACGCCCGGCTGGCGGTCGACACCGGCGCCGATGGGATCGACGTTGTCTTCGGCACCAGCAGCCTGCTGCGCCAATTCTCACACGGCAAGGACATCCCCTACATCATCGACTCGGCGATCGAGGTGATCGAATTTATCAAAAGCCAGGGGCTGGAAGTCCGCTTCAGCTCGGAAGACAGTTTTCGCAGTGATCTGGTCGACTTGTTGACTATCTATCGCGCTGTGGACAAAATTGGTGTCCACCGGGTCGGGATCGCCGACACCGTGGGGGTAGCCAGCCCGCGCCAGGTCTACGATCTGGTCAAAACCCTGCGCGGGGTGGTGAACTGTGACATCGAGTTTCATGGACACAACGACACCGGCTGCGCCGTCGCCAATGCGTTCTGCGCTTTGGAGGCAGGCGCGACCCACATCGACACCTCGGTGCTCGGCATCGGCGAGCGCAACGGGATCACCCCGCTGGGCGGACTGGTGGCCCGTCTGTACGCCCACAACCCCGCTGCCGTGCGCGCCCGATACAACCTGCCGCTGCTGCGCGAGATCGACAACTATGTGGCTGGCCTGGTCGACGTAGATGTGCCTTTCAACAACTACATCACTGGGTTTACGGCCTTCACCCACAAAGCCGGCATCCATGCCAAAGCGATCCTCAACAACCCAAGCACCTACGAAATTTTGGATCCAGCTGACTTTGGGCTGAGCCGCTACATCCACGTCGCACATCGGCTGACCGGCTGGAACGCGATCAAAGAACGGGCAGAGCAGTTGCAGCTGTCGCTGAGCGACAGCGCCGTCAAGGTGGTCACCGGTCAGATCAAAGCGCTGGCAGACCGCAAACGGCTGACCTTGGACGACGTCGATTTTTTGCTGCGCGAATACCACAGCCAGTTTGTCGCAGCAGATGTGGCCGAGACCATCGAACCTGTCGACCGCTGAGCCTGGCACCAGATCGCCGGAAAGGAGAGGAAGCCGTGGCCGACGCTGAACCGATTGCCTGGAAGACACTGGCCACCCAGCCAGCTTTTCAAAATCGCTGGATCGGGGTGGTGGTGGACGAGGTCGAACTGCCCGATGGCAGACGCTACGAGTATACTCGCGTCGAACCGGCGGGCGTCGGGGTGGCGGTGGTGGGCTTCAACGCCGCCGGTGAAATTTTGCTCGAACGAGAGTACCGGCACGGCGTGAGCGCTGTGGTCTGGCAGCTGCCGGGTGGGCTGGCTGCGCCCGGCGAGCCCTTGCAGGCGGCAGGGCTGCGTGAGCTGCGCGAAGAGACAGGCTACGCTCCGACAGGGGTCGACCCTGCCAGCATCGTGTATCTGGGCGCCGTCTGGGACAACCCAGGTCTGGGAACCGCTACCAGCCATCTGTATCGGGTGCGGGGGCTGCAGCCGGCGGCCCCCACCCATCAAGACCCGGGTGAGTTTGTCAGCTGCGTCTGGGTCTCCCCCGAGTGGCTCAAAGAAGCCGTGCGCAGCGGTCTGATCCAGGACCGGGTCGTGGTCTGTGCGGTCGCCTATCTGCTGTTGAATGGCGAGTTATGAAGGCCAGCACAGTCTTCGAACTTGCTTCCCCGTTGCTTCCGGAGGTCGCTCTGCTCTTTGCCGAGTCGGATGCCCACGCGCAGGCCTTGTACCCGCCGGAAAGACGGATGTTCGTGCGCGCGCCGGCGCGTGGGCAGGGGGTCGGCCGCCAAATCCTGGCTTTTCTGGAGGATCAGCTGCGTCTGCGCCAGATTGGGCTGGTCCGGCTGGAGACTGGGATCGACTCTCCAGAAGCCCTGCGGCTTTATGCGGGAATGGGCTACGTGAGAACCCCGCCCTTTGCCGACTACAAAGAAGATCCGCTGAGTATTTTTTACGCCAAAGAGCTGGTCGGCCCCACCAGCCAGCCGCAGACCCATCCACAGGAGGAGTAGGGGGATGGCAGCACAGACATTTGCCCAGAAGGCCCTGGCCCGCGCCGCCGGGCTGGAAGAGGTTGAGGTCGGCCAGGTGGTCGATGCCCGACCGGACGTGGTGCTCAGCCACGACAACACTGCGGCGATCCGCCGGATCTGGCGGCAGTTTTCCCAGCCACAAGTGCTGATCCCCGAACGGATCGCGATCACCCTGGACCATGCTGTGCCCGCCCCAACAACCCAACACGCGCAAAATCACGCCGAGATTCGTGCGTTCGTCGCCGAACAGGGGATTCAACACTTTTTTGAGGTAGGACGTGGGATCTGCCACCAGGTGCTGAGCGAGGAGGCGCTCGTGCTGCCCGGCCAGCTGATCCTCGGCGCCGACTCGCACACCACCCACTTTGGCTGGCTGGGCGCATTGGGCGCTGGCATCGGGCGCAGCGAAGTGGCCACCCTGTGGGCGACCGGCGAGCTTTGGCTGCGGGTACCGGAAAGCATGCAGATCGTGCTGGAGGGAACCTTGCCGGCCGGGGTGACCGCCAAAGACTTTGCGCTGCGGGTGATCGGGGATCTGGGTGCCGACGGCGGGCTGTACCAGTCGGTCGAGTTCCACGGCAGCGGGGTGGCCGCCCTGAGCCTGGAGTCGCGCATGGTGCTGCCCAATATGATGGCTGAATTTGGCGCCAAAAACGCCTGGGTGGCCCCCGACGACCGGACGGCCGCCTATCTGGCCGAGGGGCTGATCCGACGCTTTCGCCGCCAAGGCCAGGACCCGACGGCAGCCCTGGCTGCCCTCGCCAGCGCGCTCTCGCCGGCGCTGCTGCCC
>JAPLGY010000509.1 GCA_026389955.1 Caldilinea sp.
CTTTCATGCGTGCCAAGGCTGAGGGTGAAAACATCCGCCGCCGCGCCCAGGAAGATATCAGCAAGGCGCACAAGTTTGCGATTGAAGGTTTTGCCGAAGCCATGGTGCCAGTCAAGGATAGCCTGGAAATGGCCCTGAAGATTGATACACCATCCATAGAAGCGCTGAAAGAAGGCGTGGAAATGACATTGAAGCAACTCAGTGCCGCATTTGAAAAGAATCGCCTTACTGAAGTGAACCCGGTCCAGGGTGACAAGCTTGATCCTATGAAGCACCAGGCCATCTCTATGGTGCCTGCCGAGCAAGAGGCCAATACGGTCGTGACTGTATTGCAAAAAGGTTATACCATTGCCGACCGTTTATTGCGTCCGGCTTTAGTAACTGTAGCGCAAGGAAAGTAAGAAAAGCGTAAAAAACGCGTAAAAAGTGGCTTGAAAAGCGTGTTTTTTACCATATATCCGAAACAGACGAGTTTGTTGCAGCTAATTTCAACCAATAAAGCGCACTGACTCACCAACATTGACAAAAAAATCTACATTCTAAGGGAATTATCATGGGAAAAATGATTGGTATTGATTTGGGTACAACCAATTCTTGCGTTGCTATCATGGAAGGCGGCCAGCCAAAAGTGATCGAAAATGCAGAAGGTGCGCGTACTACGCCTTCCATTATTGCTTATCAAGAAGACGGCGAAATCCTGGTTGGTGCATCTGCCAAGCGCCAGGCTGTAACAAATCCCAAGAACACACTGTTCGCGGTCAAACGCCTGATCGGTCGTAAGTTCGAAGAAAAAGAAGTGCAAAAAGACATCGGTCTGATGCCTTACTCCATTTCCAAAGCTGACAATGGCGATGCATGGGTGTCCGTGCGCGACAAAAAACTGGCTCCTCCGCAAATCTCTGCAGAAGTTTTGCGCAAAATGAAAAAAACTGCTGAGGACTACCTCGGTGAAGAAGTGACAGAGGCAGTCATCACTGTTCCTGCTTACTTTAATGATGCACAACGTCAGGCAACCAAAGACACCCCAGCGTCCCAAACGCTGTGCGCTGCCAGACTGCGCTACTCCCCGAATCTGATTTTAGTATACAATGGAGCGGTGCGATTGACAAAACCTGAAGGGGGCTGGGCTCGATTTTTCACAGGGGCGGCGAAAAAAGAAGCAATCTTTTCTGTGAGCTGTGAGATCTGTGTTATACTGAAAAAGATGTGCGTAGAAAAAAACGACAGCGGCTTTGCGGTGGGTGTGTGCGGCGCCCCAAGGATGTTGTTTGCGCAAACTTTGTAGCAGCAATGGGAGGGGTAGGATGCAGACCAAACCAGTCTCTGAAAAGTCAGTCTCTGAAGAGTCAGTCTCTGAAGAGTCAGTCTCTGAAGAGTCAGTCTCTGAAGAGTCAGTCTCTGAAAAGTCAGTCTCTGAAGAGTCAGTCTCTGAAAAGTCAGTCTCTGAAAAGTCAGTCTCTGAACAAATTGTCTATATGGCTCGCCGGATGTTTGAACGGCGCCTGACGGATATGGCAGGGGGCAATATCAGCGCGCGGGCAGGGGAGACGCTGTATATCACCCCCCGCTATGCTGGCAGCCGACAGCACTGGCAGCTGACCGCCGGTGAGATTCTCAGCGGTTCTTTGCAGGGCGATGGGCTGCAGAGACACCCGCGCTTTTCGCGCGAGGGACAGGCCCACCTTGCCATCTATCGTGCGTTTCCCGAGGTGGGCGCTGTGATCCACGCCCACCCTTTTCATGTGTTGCCTTTTTGTGTGGCAGGGCGGCCGATCGAACCTGTGCTGGAGGCGACCCAAAAATTTGGGGTGACCCCCGTGCTCCCCTACGCCCCGGCGCACAGCGAACATCTGGCCCGTTTCGTCGTCGAAGGGCTGCGTGGGCGGGAAGCCAATCTGCGCAAGCAGGCGGCGGCAGTGTTGCTGCCCAAGCATGGAATCGTCGTCGCCGCCCTGGATTTGTGGGCTGCCATCGACGCTTTGGAGCGGATCGACTGGAACGCCTGGTGTATCCTCAGCCAGGGAATGCTGCCGGCGGCGCCGCTCCCCTATGCGGTCGAGCTGCCATGATTCTGACACTTACCGCCAACGCTGCGCTGGATCGCGTGATCTTTGTCGAAGAGTTTGTGCCTGCCACCACGATGCGTGCGCCCCGTTTTCTGGAGTGTGCGGGCGGCAAAGGATTCGACACGTCGGTGGCGCTGTGCGGGCTGGGCCAGCGCACGACCGCGCTCGGCTTTGTGGCTGGCTACTACGGCCAGCGGCTGGTCAACGTCCTGACCCAGTATGGGGTCGACGTCGACCCGATCTGGCTGGCGGGGGAGACGCGGCTGGCCAATGTGATCGTTGAGACGGCCCGTGCCCGCCACAGCCATCTCATGATCGGTGCTTTGCCGGTCACGTCTGCCGATGTCGCAACCATGCTGGCGCGGTTTGCGGCCCATCTCCCTGCTGCGGCCTGGGTGGTCGCTGCCGGATCGCTGCCGCCGGGGATGCCCAGCACCTTCTATCGTACGGTCACCGAGCAGGCCCAGGCGGCTGGCCGGCCGATCTTGATCGATGCCACCGGCCTTCCGCTGCTCGATTGCCTGTCTGCCCGCCCGGATGTGGTCAAGCTGAACCAGGATGAGTTTGTCGAGACCTTCGACCTGACCGGGGGGGAGTTGTCTGCGGTCGTGGAGGCGGCCCACCAGGTCCGGCAGAGATACCAGATCCGCACCCTGGTTCTCACCTGTGGACGGGAGGGGCTGATGGTGGTCACGGATGCAGCCACCCTGCAGGCGCAGGCGCCGGTGCAGCGGGCGATCAACGCAGCAGGTGCCGGCGATGCAACCTCTGCTGCCTTGGTCTGGCGCCGTACGGTCGGCGACAGCTGGGCAGAGGCCGCACGCTGGGCGGCTGCCGTGAGTGCAGCGTCGGTCACCACTGAAGGCACCGCAGAGGTTCGCCTGGCCGATGTCGACCAGCTGTTGCCCGATGTGCGGGTGACCCACTGGCCGTAGACGTTGGCTGGCAGAGAGAAACTTATGCGCAAATTTGTGGAAAGAAGGCTCTCCGGGTGCAGGGGTCTGCTGCTGCTGCTGCTGCTGTGGGCAACAGCTGCCTGCCGCGACGCAGAGCGCCCTCCTGCGCAGATCGTCTTTCCCACCCCGACGCCGACGCCACTGGGCTATTTTGCCGGCACGCCGCAGCCGGGTGGAGTCTGGACGCGGCTGCTCTCGGCCAATCCGCTCAATTTTAACCCCCTTCTGGCCGCAGACAGTGCCAGCACAGCTGTGCATGCCATGCTCTACCCGGTGTTGGTGCGTCGGGACGCAGTGACCGGCCAGTATGGGGCGGCGCTGGCGGAGCGCTGGGAGACCTCCGCAGATGGGTTGACCTGGACCTTTTATTTGCGGGCTGGGGTGCTCTGGAGCGACGAGGAGGCGGTCGACGCCGAAGACTTTAAATTTACCTATGAGGCGCTCCGGCTGAGCACGCTCGATTCGCCCTATCGGCAGCTGGTAGAACCGATCGCTGCGATCGAAGTTGTCAACCCGCTCACGGTGCGGGTTGTTTTGCGCAACGTGCAGTGTGACCTGCTGGAGCGGCTGCGGGTGGGGTGGCTGCCCAGCCATCGGTTTGCCGCCGATTTCAGCGATCTCGACAGCAACACGTTTAACCAGGCCCCGGATCTCAGCGCTGGCCCCTTTCTTTTGCAGAGCTACATCCCCGACGACAGCGTCGTGTTGCGGCGCAACCCCAGCTACTGGCAGGGCCCCCCTCTGATCGAGCGCATGGTCTACCGGATCGTGCCCGATGCCGAAGAGCGGCTGCGCCTGCTGCTGGCTGGCGAGCTGGACGAGAGCCCGCTCACCCCGGACCAGCTGATCGATCTGTTGGAGATGCCGGCGTTGAAGGTGGCCAAAAACCCGGTCGACGCCTACGACTTTCTGGCCTTCAACCTGGCCAACCCTGTGTCTCCGCAGCGGGGGCTGCGCGAGGATGGGGCGTTGCAGGTCCAGGACCCGCACCCCCTGCTGGCGGAGCGGGCCGTTCGCCAGGCTGCCGCCCATGCGATCGACTACACTGGGATTGTCAACGCCATCTATCTGGGCCAGGCGTACCCGCTGGCCGCCAATGTTCTGCCGATCGTGCCCTGGGCCTTCGACCCGGCGTTGTCGATCCCCGAATACAGTCCAGACCGGGCGCGTGCGCTGCTGGAAGCCAGCGGCTGGATCGATCTCAACCGGGATGGCATCCGCGAAAAAGAGATTCAGATTCTGCGTTTGACCCTGATTGTGCCCGAGGTCAACCCCTACTACCTGCGCATCGCAGAAATTGTGCGCGACCAGCTCAACGCAGTCGGCTTCGACATCCGTCTGCAACCGCTGAGTACCTCTGCTTTCACCCAACAGCTCTTCGGTCAACGGTACGACCTGGCGTTGAGCGGGTGGGCAGCGCTTGGCGTGGACCCGGACGACCACGAACTGTGGCAGGCGGCCTTTGACCGGCCGGGAAGTGGCTTCAACTTTACCAGCTACCAGAATCCACAGCGCCCCTCTACCGGCAGATCCAGCGTATTTTGCACGAGGATCTCCCTTATCTGTTTCTGGCGGGCATCGTGCAAAATACAGCCTACACGGCGCGTTGGGGGGGGATCGACCCTGGCCCGTGGGATTTTTACCACAACGTGCAGACCTGGTACCAGTTTCCATGAAGGGCAGGCTGGAGCTCTGGTGCGGTTGGACGCCAGGGAGCAGCCGGGCCGCCCCCCAGCGGGCGTCTTGGCCGCGTCCACGGGAGAGTTTTGTCAGGACAGACGGGGCCACCGGGCAGCTCTGCAGCTCGGGCCGAAAAGCTGTGAAACGAGAATGGATCGGATCCAGACAAAGAGATTTTGAGAATGGCAGCCTACAACGAGCAACACCACGCGCACCTTCATGATTTGCCGCCCATCCCCCCCGATTTGGTGCCACGGCCGGTTGTCTGGGCAAAACTAGACCAAGCCTTGCGCTATCCGTTGACGGTCGTCGTCGCTCCGGGCGGGTACGGCAAGACAACCACGGTCGTCTCCTGGCTTCACCAAAGCTCGGTCGCAGCGACGGTCGATGTGGCCTGGTGTGGCCTGGAACGAGTGGACAACAGCCTGCATTATTTTTGTTCGCATCTCGTCGAAGCGGTTCAGCAGGCCCGACCTGGGGGATGTGTGCGGACCGGCCAGATCCTGAACGGGCTGGTCCCGCTGACGCCCGACAACCTGGCCAGCCAGCTTGTCCAGGATCTGGACGGACTGGGCCGCCCGCTGTTGTTGGTGATCGACGACTGTCATCTGCTGGTGGAGTCAGCAGCACATGCCTTTTTGGAAACCCTGCTGGGAATGCTCCCCAGGAGCGTTTCGCTGATGATTTTGTCGCGTCGGCGCCTGCCGCTGCCGATGTCACGCCTGCGCAGCCAGCAGCGGCTCCTGGAAATTCGGCTGGGGGATCTGCTGCTGAACAGCGCAGAGTCCGCGCAGCTATTGGAAGGAATGTTGCAGGTTCGATTGACGCCCAGAGCGGCCGAACTGGCCCAGCAACGGCTCCACGGCTGGGGGGCTGGCCTGCGTCTGCTGGCGCTCTCGCTGCGCGGCCAGCCAGAGGTCGAATCCTACTTGACCGACCTGGGACGCAACCCGACCCAGTATCTGACCGATTATTTCATGGACGAAGTGCTGGCCAACCAAAGCTCTGCTATGGAATCCTTTTTGTTGCGAACGTCGATCCTGTCGATGTTGACGCCAGAACTGTGCGCTGCGGTGTTGGATTTTCCGCCGCGCACAGCGATTGCAGCGCTGTTGGACCAGGTAGTGGCGGACAATCTTTTTGTCGTTCCTTTGAACGAACAGGCGACGATCTATCGGTATCACGATCTCTTCCAATCCATGTTGCAGACAAGATTGCACGCAGTCTGTACGCCGGAGGAGGTGTCGGCAGCCTATCGCCGCGTGGCGGATTGTTATGTAGATCAGGGCCATGTGGAGCATGCCATTGACGCGTACGTGCAGGCTGGCGCACTGGAAGCCGCCTGTGACTTGATCGAGCGGCAGGTGGCTGTTTTACAAAACAGTGAGCAGTGGCAGCTCTTGAATACATACCTGCTGCTTCTGCCTGCGGAGCAGGTCGAGCGCAGACCGGCGTTGCTGTTGGCCCAGGCGTGGCTGCAGGCGTTTTATTTTCAACTGGGCCGCCAGCGCGAAACAGTGGCCAAGGTGGGGAAACTTCTGGAAGAGCCAACCAGCCAGCAGCCCTCTGCCAGGCTGGCCCGTCTGCGCGCCGAGCAGGAACTGCTGGCGGTCGACCACGAGATCTTTCCAGCCACCCTGGCCGATCTGCCCGAGGTGGAACGGCGGGTACGGGCGGTGCTGACGTTGCTGCCGGTGGAATGGCAGCATGTGCGTGGGACAGCCTGGCTCTACCTGGCGCGCCACTTTCAGCGCTGCGGCCGATTCCAGGAAGCAGCAGACCAGATCGAACAAGAACTGCAGCGGGCGGATCCTGTGCAGCAGACCTACATTGCCCGTCTCTACCAGGCGATCAGCGTGATCCACGCCTTGGAGGGCAAGATCGTCCAGATGCCATTTTGGTCGCGCGAACATCTGGAGGTGGCAGAACAGGCCCGCTTGCCGGCAACCGCTGTGTGGGCCCGACAGATTTCGCTCGCCTACCTTTTCAACCAGGTCGATCGGGACGAAGAAGTCATCCAGATGTGCTATACGGTTTTCCGTCAGCCCTATGCATCCCCCGTGCATGCGCTGCTGATCATGGCCTATGCGTTGTTGTTGATTCTGGAACAAAGGCAGCAGCACAGCCGGGCATTGCAGATTCTGTCCGATCTGCGGGAGGTCTTCAACGTGATCGGCAGCCCGGAGACAAAAGCGCACCTTCATTTTCTCGAAGTTGTGGCATCCATCTGGTCAGACAACGTACAGGCAGCCCTGCCATGGCTGATGCACTATGACATCTACCGCTCAGGCCCTGCAACGCCAATTTTGGGCCTGACCTGGGGGTACGGCATGCTGGTGGTTCGGACGCCGGAAGCCTTGGCTGCCGGCGCTGCTGGCATGCGCCACTTGATCGAGATCTATACCCGCCACAATGTCAAACTTTGGCTCGGCGAGACCCAGGTGCTCCTGGCACGCATCTATGCGGCGTTGGAAGAATGGGAGGCAGCCCTTCCGCTCCTCGCTGCTGCCCTTCTGGAGAACGCACAGAACGGGCTGAGGCGTTATTTTCTGGCGGACGACCCAGCGCTGGAGAGGATGTTGACCATCCTGCAAAATGACCTGGCAGCCGGCAGCACGGCCAAACAGGCGATCTGCCTGCGCCGACGATGGATGGGGGGCCAGAAGATGTTGACCCAGCAGAGCCAGAAAGAAGACCCCTCTTTCGAAGCGGAAATTCAGAAGGCACCGCGCGCAGCCGAAAAAACCGAAGCCGCCGGACTGACCGAACGTGAAGTGCAGATCCTGCTCCTCCTCTCCGAACATTTGACCAAGCAGCAGATCGCCAGCCGTCTGTACCTGTCCCCGCACACGGTGGATAAATATGTCCGCAGCATCTATGCCAAGCTGGATGTCCGCACCCGTCTCGGGGCTGTGATGCAGGCACAGGCACTGGGATACCTGCGTGCGGACGCCTGAAACTGCCCCATTGTCCCCCGCAGCTTCATCGCTGAAAAGGACGTGAACGCGTCTCACAAAGGACGTGATCGCGTACTGGTCTTGTAAAGCCCAATCTTCATAATCATATCTGGACCTAGATGGGTGGCACCGTCACCCATCTGGGTGGATGTCGCACCGAATAATACAGAAGGGAAGTAGCCGCCTGCTGGAAATCGGCTGTCTTGGCTTTTGGGCAAAAAGTTGAGTCTTTGGGTGTAAATGGGAGTCGGTATGATGCATTACAAAAAAGCTTTGATGCTCTCACTTGTGGTTGTATTGGCTGTGTGTGGGGGAATCTGGTCTGTGGCGTCGGTGGTGGCAGCCCCGTCTGGTGCAGCGTTGGCTGAACCGGCCCCGGCGGTTCAGCTCCAGACAACCGTACCAATCTCCGGTGTGGTCTTCCTGGACTACAACGGCGATGGATTCCGCAGCACCGTCAGCCAGGAACCCTATGCCATTGCGGCGAACAGCACGATGAATGGTCTTTGGCCGGTGGATTCTGGCGTGGCAGGGATCACCGTGACCGCATACATCAGCGGCAGCGTGGCACCGGCAGCCACGACCGCCACCGATGCAAACGGGGTGTACACGCTGAATTTGACCGCAGGCCAGGCCTATCAGATTGTCTTCAGCGGCTACCAGAACAAAGGCTACACCGAGAGCGCGCGCGGTCGATTGACCGTTTCCGGGTCGGGTGCAGCAGCACAGGTGGAACCGAACGCCTACACCAACAACGGGGTCACGGTCGAGCCGTCGGTGGGCAACGGCTTTGTGATTGTCAACCTGACCTCTGGCGCAGCGCTCAACAGCAAGCTGCATTTTGGGCTGGTCAAGGCGGAACTCTACAGCAACGTGGCCCCACGCGTGGCCTGGTCGCAGGGAACCGTCGGCACGACAGCTTCCACGGTAGGTGGTACGACCCGCCTGCCAGTCATGAATTCGTGGACAGGTGGCGCGGAGCTGTGGACCTTCCAGACGCCGGTGCTGGAGCGGGACAAGGTGGGCACGGTCTGGGGCCTGGCCTACCAGAATGTGAGCGACCTGCTCTTTGCCTCGAGCCTGATGCGCCGCTATGCGCCTGTGTTGGCGAGTGATTCCAGGAATGACACGCTCTTCTTGATCGACAACAACCGCAACGCCAATCCCAACTTCAATCCGAGTGGATCCGGGACGACAGGCACGCTGCTGGGGCAGATCAGCCTCTCGAGCCTGGGCATTGACACAGGCGCTGCCATCACACGCACGCTGAGCACCAACGACGCCGAGGCCTTTTCTTTGGTCGGCAAGCGCGGCATCGGCGGCATCGACCTGACCACGAGCGGCTACAACAGTACGCTTTATCTGGCCAACCTGACCGACCGCAAGATCTATGGCTTGAAGGTCGGCGTGCCTGCAACCACCACACTGAGCAGCGCAGATGTGGTGGAACTGTCGGATGCGCCATGGATCACCGGCGACCCCTGCAACGGGATGGGACCCGCGCGGCCGTGGGCGGTGAAGATATACGACGACACCCTCTACGTCGGCCTGGTCTGTACCGGAGAGAGTGCGCCCAACCGTGTGGTCTACATCAACGCTGGCACGTCGTCTGCATCTGGCGGCTGGAGCGCCGACAAAGAACTCTTAAGCGTGACCGATGCAGCGCTGCGGGCTGTGCAGGTGAGCATGGGTGGACACCACGCATGCATGGTGAACGGCGTCGGCGGGGTGCAGTGCTGGGGGTCGAATGCCGCTGGCCAGCTGGGCAATGGCACGACCATTACCTCCAATGTGCCTGTGCAGGTCACGGGTCTGGTCAGCGGCGTGATCGAGGTGGAAGCCAGCCGTACCGACAGGACGAATGTGGATACGCTGTCCTCTTGCGCGCTGCTGGCAAATGGCACGGTGAGATGCTGGGGCGATGGCAGCAGGGGCCAACTGGGGCGGGGCGACACAACGGACAGCACGACCCCTGTGCAGGTGGAGACCTCTGCTGGTGTTCCGCTGGCCAACGTGACACAGATTGCGGCCGGCATCAACCACTTCTGTGCAATTTCTGCTGGAAATCTTTTCTGTTGGGGCCGCAATGATTTTGGTCAAATTGGGAACAACACGACCAGCGACCAGACTCGGCCTGTACAAGTTCTGACCGGAGGTGTGACCTCGGTGAGCGGCGGCACACACACCTGTGCGGTGCAGGCGGGGGCACTGTGGTGTTGGGGGCTCAACGATGGAGGTCAGCTCGGGCGCGGCAGTTTCACAAACAGCAGCATCCCCCTGAAGGTCGTTAACAGCAACGTCGCTCAAGTGGATGCGAACAGGTACAACACTTGTTTCGTCACCTCCAACGGGGGGAATGTCATGTGTGCAGGAGAGGGGTGGTACTACGCCAATGGGGTTGGACCCGTGGAGCTTGATGGATCCTCTTTTGCTTTTGTGGAGATATCTGGCAGCCCAGGAACCAACCTGGTTGGCGCTACGGCAGTTGCCGTGAGTTCCACAGCGGCTTGCGCCTTGATGGGTGACAGCAGCCTGAGGTGTTGGGGAAAGAATGCGAGTGGCGAGCTAGCGACTGGCAATACCTCCCCATTCGGCCGGGCTTACCCTTCCAATGTGCGCGGTGTGCAGTCACTTTCTGGTGGCACGAGTGGCACTGGTACTGGCACCACCTACGGGAATTTCTGTGCGGTGTTTGGCGGCCGTTATGACCAGCCTGCGCCCTACAATTTTACCCGCTACAGCAACGAGGGCAGCCTGGGGTGTTGGGGGTACAACGCTCAAGGCCAGCTGGGGAATGGCAATACGACCAACCAAACCGGTCCGGCCTATCTGAACCCTACGGTTCGCACCATCAATACCCCCCTCACCTACACTGTGCCCATCTCCAATGGGCAGTATCTGGCGACGCTCTTTTTCTATCACAACGCATCGGCGACGCTCAGTGTAACGGTGGAGGGCAGCGCCGCTTCTGTGGCGGTGGTTACCAACACGCAGACGGTGTACACGAGGGCTGTGACGATCAGTGATGGTGCGCTGAATGTGGTGGTGGCAGGCAGCCCGGCCTTTATCAGTGGTATCCAGGTGCGGCAGGACTTTGCCGGCCGTGCGCTGGTCTATGCCCATCCGCTGGCCGCAGATGGCACGCCTGAGACCAGTACGGGGATGACCTGGACGCTGCCTATTTCCGTGCCGCTGAACTATGCGCGCTCTTCGACAATCAACGCCAGCACATGTTCGGGCCAGGAGGTGGGCACGCGTAAGAGCGCCAACTGGAATGCCTGGGCGGACAGTTACAACGATGCCTGGCACAGCGTTGTGACCAATAGGACCGGCTGCGGGCCGGTGGGGCGACGCATGACAGCGTGGCCGCAGCCGATGCTGGTAGACATCGAGTTTGGGCCGAACGGAAGAATTGCCCTGGGCTTTGCCGACCGCTTTGGCTATCAGATGCGTACCGCAGGCGACCAAAACGACAACAACTCGGCTACTAACTACATCACCCAAACCCACCCGCCAGGCAGTGCGGATACAGTGGGTACCGGCTACTATTCACCCGACTATGCGGGCGATCTGCTCTGCGCCACCGGGACAAGCACAGCCAACAACGCGTGGACGCTGGAGCCGAGCGGTCTGTGCAGTGGGGGCGGCAACACCAACAACAGCGGTGGGGCCACCGAGTTCTTCGGCGACAGGTTTGTCGATAGTCAAACCACGACACACTGGGAGCCTGCGCGCGGTGCACTCTACACTGTGCCCGGTGCGCCGAGTGTGGCAGCCGACGCCAGCTATATCAAGAACACATTTTTTTACTTTCAGGGTCCTGCTACCTACAGCTGGACGAACGGTGCATGGCTGCGCTCCCAAGGGGCGGTAGCCCAGAATGCGGGCTTCAGCGGCTCTGTTTCCCCCGACTGGCCCTACTCCGGCAACCAGGTGCATGACTACGAGCTGTTGAGTGCACCGGCCCCTGTGGAGATAGGCGATCGTGTCTGGCGAGATCTCAACGCCAACGGACTGCAGGATCCGGGCGAGCCCGGCCTGGCCGGCGTGGTGGTGAGGCTGACCGATTCGCAGGGGAATACGACGCAGGCAACGACGGATGCGGCCGGCTACTTCCTCTTCAGCAGCGATGCCGACCCAACGCCGACCAACGTGCGCAAGAATAGCAGCACAAGCCGCATTTACAGCCTGGACGGCAGCTCCTCGACCGAGATCAACCTGCTGCCGGCCGTGTCATCGCCCTTCACGCTGAGCGTTGCGATCACCCAGACGTCGCTGAGTGTGGGTGGTATCCAGATGTACCCCACCGTTGAGAATATCAACACCGGCATGGGGCCGACCAGCTCGGGTTCAGCCGACGGCGACCCGCGTGACAGCGACGGCATCGCCGAGATTGTGAACGGCGCAGATGCGAGCGTGATCCGATTCAGTGTCAGCGACGCTGGTACCAACGACAGCTCCTTCGACTTCGGCTTTGCGTTTGCTGCCCTCCCCATTGGGAACAAGATCTGGCAGGATGCCAACAACAATGGCCTCCTGGATGGCAGCGAAACGGGTATCGCCAATGTGGCCGTTGAACTTTATATCGATGCCGACAAGAACAACATCTTTACACCCGGCACCGACAGGCTCATCCTGAGCACCACCAGCGACAGCAGCGGCGAGTATCAATTTGTCAGCAAAATAGCGGGCAATCTGCTTGTGGTGATTACCAACACGAACTTCACCGTGGGCGGTGCTCTGTACAACAAACTGCCCAGCAAATCGTTGGGGTTCACCGCAGTGGACGGCAACACCGACCGCAACTCGGTCAGCCATGGCACGCGCTACGGCTTGCTGGGCAGCGGCGGCTACGTGGCATCCAATGTGGTGACGATTTCCAACCGCCGCGAGCCAGACACTGCGGTGGACGGCGACGATACATCTGGCAACCTGACAATCGACTTTGGCTTCATCGACGTGACCTCCTGTACGGTGGGCAACGGGGATGTGGGCGGTTCCATTTTCATCGATAGCAACTTCAACGGCCTGGTCGAGGCAAGTAAGGATCTGCTTCCCCAGGATGTGCGCGTCTTTGCCTACAACGCGCAAAACAGTGTGGTCATGTCAGCGACGGTGAGCGCCGATGGCCGTTATGTGCTGCCCGGTCTGTACAGCAGCCGCCCGGCGACTGAGACGTTGCGCTTTGAGTTCACCAATCTGCCCGACGGTTTTGGCTCGGGGCCTGATGCTTCGTACGGTGTGGCAGCAGGCACGGTGATTACCGGTTCGGGGACGAGCATTCAGTTCCGCAGCGGTGCCTCCTGCAACGTCAATTATGGCGTGACCAATCTTTACTCGTCCAGCTGCTCCAGCTCCTATCTGGCGCAGTGCGTCATGTACGGCGGTGCCTACAACGACGGCAACCCTCTTTCACCAGGCAGCAAGGCGGCCAACGGTGACTTCGTCGTCAGCTACCAGTATGGGGCGCAGGGTGTCCGCACCGGCGACTATCTGGTTGAGGCCTCCGGGGCCAATGTGGGTGCGATCTGGGGCATGGCGGCGAACAAACCGCAGGGCACCCTCCTGGTCGCTGCAACGGTCAAGCGCACGGTACAGCTTGGGCCGTTGGGGCTTGGTGGGATCTACCGTATGACGTTGCGCGGCAACGATTCGCCGGAACGGTTTCTCAACCTGACACAACTGGGAATTGATGTGGGGGCCTCCAATATTCCCAGCAATGCTGTGCGATCTGCCGACCATGACGACCCAGAGGTGGTTGGCAACTGGGTAGGCCGTGCCGGCATCGGCGACATCGACATGGACATCAGGGGACAAACTCTTTGGGTCACCAACCTCTATGACAAGAAGCTGATCGCCATCAACATCGCGGGCAAGACAGAAATGTCGGGCACCAACCCGGTGACCGTGAACGACATTCTGCTCCAAACGCCCATCCCCATGCCGGCGTGTCCGCAGTATGCGCCGACAGTGGGAGTGACGACCACGGTTGCCAGCGGCGAAGGTCGGCCGTGGGGGATCGCAGTGCGCAAGGATTTCAGCTCTGGCAAGGACTACGTCTACGCCGGTGTGGTCTGCGATGCCTCAATTTCGTTAGACCGCCAGCATCTGACGGCAGCCGTCTACCGCTACGATGTGGGAGCTGCCAGCTGGATGACGACGCCTCTGGTCAGCTTCCCGCTCAACTACAGGACATACGCGCAGGCCGGCAACGATATCTACCGCTACTTCCAACCGTGGTTGCCCATGGCGCTCAATATCCCCAACTACAAGCAGCCGATTCTGGCCGACATTGACTTCGACGACGACGGCTCGATGGTGGTACAGATCATCGACCGTTCAGCGCACCAACGCACGCCCTATCAGAGAAATCCAAAACCCTCTTTCTTCGCAACGGGCGGCGATACCCTGCGTTTCTGCAAGATAGGTGACAGCTATGTCGCCCAGGGGCTCGTGGGGTGTGGGTTGACCAAGCTGAATCAACTCGGCCTCAATGGAGGCCAATTTTACTACGGTGTCTATGCGGCCGGCCTTCATTACAACACGCAAGCTGGCGGTATCGCCATCATGGAAGGCACACGCGAGGTTGCGGTTGCCATGATGGACCCGTTCGACACAGCCGACACGAACGGGACGATCTATGTCAGCAGCCTGACGGGCGATCGCACTGGATTGGGATATCTGACAGTGCCCAAAGACAAGACGCTGGGAACCTTCCGGAAGGGGAGCGGTCTCGGCGATATGGAAGTGATCTGCGAACCGTCGCCCCTGGAGATCGGCAACCGAATCTGGCTGGATTCTGACAAAAACGGCATTCAGGATACCGATGAAACGCCTTTCACCAACCTCACCGTGCGCCTCTACCGTATTGGCCCCGATAGACGTTGGAATACGGCGGATGATGTGCTTGTGGCCACGACGACGACCAACAGTCGGGGCGAATATATCTTCAGCGATCGGACAGACGGCAACGCCGACCGAGATCTGTACGCAACGACCGACTACCAGGTGCGTGTCGACACCACACAGACGCCTCTGCTCCCCTATGTGATCACCCAGCGCAACGCGCAGATGGGGGTGAGCGTTCGGGCCGACGAGTCCAGCCGCAACAACTACGCTGACCTGCGCGACTCCGACGCCGTGATGGTAGGCACCGAGGCGGTCATTCAGCTGACAACGAACATCTACCGAGACAACAACCATACCTACGACATCGGCTTTCACCTGGCGCCTGCCAGCATCGGCAATTATGTCTGGTTCGATACCAATCGGGATGGGATCCAGGGTGCAGCCGAGACCGGTGTGCCCGGTGTTGTGGTGGAGCTGCGCGATGTCAATGGAACAGTGGTTGCGACCACAACGACCGATGCGCGCGGCTATTACCTCTTCGACAAACTTGATCCGGCCGACTATTCGCTCAAGTTCTCCCCGCCGGCTGGGTATCTTATCAGCCCACAGGATGCCGGCAGCAACAACGCTGTGGACAGCGACGTCGACCCTGCTACAGGGACGACCGTCAACACCACCCTTGCGGCGCGCGAAAACGACCTGAGCTGGGATTTGGGCTTGTTCCTGCCTGTTGCCCCAGCCAGCCTGGGCGACCGTGTCTGGTTCGATGCGGACAAAGATGGTCTCCAGGATACTGGGGAACCGGGGGTCAACGGCGTCGTGGTGAAGCTCTACACCAGCGCCGGTCAGCTGCTCGCAACGACAACGACCGATGCCGCCGGCAACTATCTTTTCCCGAATCTTGTGCCTGGGGACTACTATGTCGAGTTTACACCGCCTTCAGGGTACGGCATCAGCCCGAAGGACGTCGGGACGAACGACGGCACCGACAGCGACGTGGACCCGACGACGAAGCGCACGGCAACTACGTCGCTCGTGTCCGGAGAGAACGACCTGAGCTGGGACCTGGGCCTCACTGTGCCGACACAGCCGGCCAGCATCGGCAACCGGGTCTGGTTCGACACAGATCAGGACGGGATTCAGGATACCGGTGAGACAGGTGTGGCCAATGTCAAGGTGGAACTGTACGATGCCAGCGGCAATGTCGTAGGGACGCTCTACACCGACAGCAACGGCAACTACAACTTCACTAACCTGCCGCCGGGTGATTACTATGTACGCTTCTCTCCACCCTCCGGCTACGCGATCAGCCCGCAAAATGCCGACGGTGCGGCTGGCAACGACCAGACGACCGGTGGAACGAACGACAGCGACGCCGACGCTGCGACCGGTGAAACGGCCTACACCACGCTGGTGGCAGGTGAAAATGACTCGACCTGGGATCTGGGAATCTTCCTGACAGCGCAGCCGGCGAGCATCGGCAACCGCATCTGGTACGACACCAACAAGGATGGCGTTCAAGATGCAGCTGAGACCACGAATGTGGCAGGCGTGACCGTCGTGCTCTACAACAGCGACGGCAGCGTGCGCGCCACGACGGTCACCACATCGACAGGCATCTGGCAGTTCGACAACCTTGCCCCCGGCGATTACTATGTGCAGTTCTACCCACCTGCAGGCTACGCAATCAGCCCACAGGATGCAGGCGGCAACACGGTGCGCAGCAGCAGCGATCCGGTCACAGGCATGACCATCTCCACGACGCTGGCTGCAGGCGAGGTGGATCTGACCTGGGACCTGGGTCTATACGACCTGCCGGCCCAGTTCGGCGACCGGGTCTGGATCGAAAGCGACACGGACGGTCTGGCCAGCACCGGCGTGATCACGCCGGTGGCCGGGATGGTGATCACGGCGACCGGCGCCAACGGCACGGTCTATACAACGACGACGAATGCTCAGGGCTACTACTCGTTTACAGTAGCTGCAGGGACCTACACGGTGACCTACGGAAGTGTGCCGTCGAGCTATGGCAGTATGGTGCCCAGCGGCACACCCGGCGGGAGCAGCGAGAGCGGCAGCGAGGGTGGCTACCAACAAAACGGCAACCCAGACCAGAGCCACCAGAACAACACGACGGTGACGGTGGGGGCGGGTGAAGCCAACTGGACAGTAGATTTTGCGTTCACGCTGCCTGCTCAGTTCGGCGACCGGGTCTGGATCGAAAGCGACACGGACGG
>JAPLGY010000660.1 GCA_026389955.1 Caldilinea sp.
TTTCGGGCGGTGCTGCCAACTCTCTGGAATGTAAATTCCAAGCCCTTCCACTTCCAAGATTGGCCGTCGGCTGTGCTATACTGAGCGTCGATGAAGCGACCGTGGACAATCGGGTTGACCGGGAATATTGCCACCGGAAAGAGCACAGTGCTCGCCTACCTGGCGGCGCGTGGGGCGGCGGTGATCGACACCGACAAGCTGGTCCACCGTGCGCTGGCTCCCGACGGGGCGGCCTACGCGGCGGTGCTCTCTGCCTTTGGCCCTGCGATCGTGGGCCCAGAGGGGGTGCTGGACCGGGCTTCCCTGGGGCAGATCGTCTTTGCCGACCCAAAACGTCTGGCTGAGCTGGAGGCGCTGGTGCACCCTGCGGTTTTTGTGCTGGCCCAGGAGCAGTTGGCGGACGTAGACGCTCCTGTCGTGGTGATCGAAGCGATCAAGCTGTTGGAATCGGGTCGGCTGCTCCCGCTTTGCGACGAAATCTGGGTGGTGACCGCAGACGAGAGCACCCAGCTGCGCCGTTTGACCCAACAACGGGGGATGGATGCGGCAGAGGCGCGCCGCCGTATGGCGGCCCAGTCCAGCCCGGCGGAGAAGCTCCACCTGGCCCGCCAGCAGAGCCAGCGGACGCGTGTGATCGACAACAACGGCAGCGAGGAAGCCTTGCTCCAACAGCTGGATCGGATCTGGGACGAGCTGGCGTTCCGGCTGGAAACACAAAGGTAGACCCATGAAGCGACTCCAACAATTCTGGAACGAGCACCCTGTGCTCTCCAACTGGGCTGTTCTGGCGGTGGGGATGGTGGTGATTCTGTACTTCAGTGCTCGCCACGTCGGTTTTGAGCCGACCCAGTGGGTTGCCCTGGTGGGCGCCACCGTCGGCCTGGCAGGTCTGTGCGCCTGGATCATTAACTGGGAATAAGCGACCATTCTGACAAAGTGAAACCTATGGAAAAACAAGACTACTACGAAGTCCTGGGTGTGGCACGTGACGCCAACAAAGACCAGCTCAAACGGGCGTTTCGCAAACTGGCACAACAGTATCACCCCGATGTCAACAAGGCTCCCGACGCTGAAGTCCGTTTCAAAGAGATCAACGAAGCCTACCAGGTGCTCTCCGACGACGAAAAACGGGCGATCTACGACCGCTATGGCCATGCCGGGCTGCAGGGCAACAGCGCCGGTGGGGGCGACATGGGCGGGTTCAACGATCTGGGCAGCATTTTTGAAGAGCTCTTCGGCGGCATCGGTCGCAGCGGGTCGGCAAACCGGCGCCAGCCGCGGCGGGGGGCTGACCTGCGCGCCGACATCCGCTTAACGTTCGAGGAAGCGGTCTTCGGCGCCGAACGGGACCTGGACATCCCGCGCATGGAAGCGTGCGAACGCTGCCAGGGCAGCGGGGCGGAACCGCCGACTGCGCCCGTCGTCTGCTCTGCCTGCAACGGCAGCGGCGAAGTCAAACGCCGCCAACAAAGCCCGCTCTTTGGAACGGTGGTGACCGCCTCCCCCTGCCCGACCTGCAGCGGAACCGGCGAGGTCCTCCCCTCCCCCTGCCAGAAATGCCGGGGGCGCAAGTATATGCGGGTCACCCGCAAAATCAACGTCAAGATCCCAGCCGGGGTCGACGAAGGGACCCGCATCCGCCTGGCTGGCGAAGGGGAAGCCGGCCAGTTGGGCGGGCCGGCTGGCAACCTCTATGTGGTCGTGTCGGTGGAGCCCCACCGCTTCTTTGTGCGCAACGGCAGCGACATCCTGCTCGAACTGCCGATCAACGTGGCCCAGGCCGCCCTGGGCGCCACGATCCGCATCCCCACCCTCGAAGGCGAAGCCGAATCGCTCGAGCTCCCCCCCGGCACCCAGACCGGTTCCCAGTTCCGCCGCCGGGGGCTCGGCATCCCCCACCTGCAACGCAACGGGCGCGGGGACATGATCATCACCACCCGCGTCGAGATTCCAACCAAGCTGACCGCCGAGCAGAAAGAACTCTTCCGCCAGCTGTCCCGCACCTTCGGCGACGCCGGCCCGCGCGAAGAGTCCAAAGGCTTCTTCGACCGCCTGTTCGGGTCGGACTGAACGATGGCCGCAGAGACCATTTTGGAAATCGCGGTCGAATGCGACGCCGAAGCCGCCGAGGCAGTCAGCGAACTCTTCAACCGCTACAACGGCGGAGACTACGACAGCGACAGCGCAGCCGGGGAAGCCAGCGGCGGCGGCGCTGTGATCGAAACGACCGGCTACGACGATTTCAACGAGCCGATCGACGGCCAGTTTCGCATCGTCGTCAAAACCTATCTCAAACCAGGCGAACGCGGCACAGCCATCCGCCGTCAGATCGAAGAGGGGCTCTGGTTTCTCTCCTGCATCTACCCGATCCCCGAACCCCAGGTGCGCAGCCTGGGCGAGGAAGATTGGGCCCACGCTTGGAAACGGTTCTACAAACCGCTGCGCGTCGGCCAGCGCGTCCTGCTCAAACCGAGCTGGGAAACGGTCGAAAGCGCCCCCGGCGACCTGGTCGTCGAGCTGGACCCAGGCATGGCCTTCGGCACCGGGCTGCACCCCAGCACACGGCTCTGCATTGCCGCCCTCGAAACGTATGTCCAACCCGGCTTCGCTGTGCTGGACCTGGGCACCGGCAGCGGGGTGCTGGCGATCGTCGCCCACAAACTGGGCGCCACCCCGCTGCTGGCCACCGATATCGACCCGATCGCCGTCACGGTCGCCAGCGAAAACGCCGCCCTCAACGGCGTACCCCTGGCCGACAGCTTCCAGGTTCAGCTCGGCAGCGTCCCCGCCGACAGAGCTGGCCAGTTCGACCTGGTCGTGGCCAATATCCTCGCCGAAGTCCTGGTCAAACTCTTCGACGCCGATTACAGCTACCCGCCCCTGACAGCCCCCCTCAAACCAGGCGGGCTCCTCTTGCTGGCGGGGATCCTCGAGACGCGCGCCGACTGGGTGGTCGATGCCGCCCGACGGCATGGCTGCACCCTGATCGACCGCAGAGAAGAAGGCGACTGGGTGGCACTCGTTGTGCGCAAAGAGTGACCGAGTGGCCCCGTTCGATCCGCTCGCGTGGCGGCCCGCGCACCATCGCTTCTTCGTCGCAGGCCCGCTGCTGCCTGGCACGACCCGCCAGGTGGACGCGCTGGCCCACCAGCTTGCCGTGGTGCTGCGCCTGAACGCCGGCGACACCCTCCAGCTCTTCAACGGCGACGGTTGCGAATACCTCGCCACACTCCAGCATCTGGCCCCTCGGCAGGCCACGGTCGCCGTGCTGGCCGCACGCCCCGCCCTCGCCGACCCCGCGTTCGAGCTGACCCTCTTCCAGTGCACCCTCAAACAAGACAAATTTGATTGGGTCCTGCAAAAAGGAACCGAGCTGGGGGTCACCCGCTTCTGTCCCGTCGTCAGCGCGCGCAGCATCGTCCGCCCCGCCGCAGCGCTGCACACAAAACAAAGCCGCTGGGAAACGATCGTGCGCGAAGCCACCGAACAGTGTGGACGCACCCAGCCCCCCCCGATCGCCGCAGCCGTCGACTGGCCGCCCCCCCCGCTGTCGCCAGGAACCGCCGCCTTCGTCGCCTGGGAAGAGGCCGACCCCACCACCCCGCGGCTCGGCGACGCCGTCGCAGCACGCCTCTCCACCCCCGCTCCCTTCGCACTGCTGGTCGGCCCGGAGGGCGGGCTGCTCGGCCGCGAGATCGAAGAGCTGCTCCAGGCCGGCTGGCAGCCGGTCAGCCTGGGCAGACGCATTTTGCGCGCAGAGACCGCTGCCGTCGCCGGGCTGGCACTCCTGGCCGAACACCTCGACACCCGGCAACGCAGCGTGAAGGGGTGAATGGAGAATGCGCCTGTTTGACGCCGACCCACCCCCCCGAGTATACTTCGATGCTATAAAAAACGTAGCGCACACCTGCTGCGCTGCTTGCATTCGCCCAAGAAAGGAACGACAGCATGTCACAGACAAATGGCAACAGCCCCCACAGCGAACGGCCAGTCGAGAATGTCGTGATCGTCGGCAGCGGGCCTGCTGGCTTCACCGCAGGCCTCTATGCGGCGCGCGCCAATCTCTCCCCGCTGCTCATCACCGGCAACGACTACGGCGGCCAGGTCACCATCACCTACGACATCGAGAACTATCCTGGCTTCCCAGAAAGCCTGAGCGGCCCGGAGCTGGTCGAAAAATTTAAGGCCCAGGCCGAAAAATTTGGCACGCGCGTCGAATTTGACTATGTGAATGAGATCGTGGTCGACCGCCATCCTTTTGTCGTGCGGACCACTGGCGGGGCCGAATACCGGACGCTCTCCCTGATCCTCTGCACCGGTGCCCGTCCCCGCTATCTGGACGTGCCGGGCGAACAGGAGTTGACCGGCAAGGGGGTCAGCTACTGCGCCACCTGCGACGGCTTTTTCTTCCGCGGCAAGGATGTGCTGGTGGTCGGCGGCGGGGACAGCGCCGCCGAGGAGGCGATCTTCCTCACCCGCTACGCCAGCCGGGTCCGCATTCTCCACCGTCGTGACCGGCTGCGGGCCAGCAAAATTTTGCAGGACCGTGTGCTGAGCAACCCCAAGATCGAGATGGTGTGGAACACGGTGGTCACGGAGATCCTGGGCCAGAACGGCTCGGTGTCGGCTGTGCGCACCTTGGACACTGTCACCGGTGCGACAAACCAGCTGAAGACCGACGGGGTCTTTATTTTTGTGGGCCATCTGCCCAACAACGACCTGTTTCCGGGCAAGCTGGAGCTGGACGCCGACGGCCATCTGATCACGGACCGCAAGCTGCGCACCAACGTGCCGGGGGTTTTTGCAGCGGGCGAGATTCAGGACAAGGTGTTCAAGCAGGTCGCGACCAGTGTGGGGCAGGGATGCGCGGCGGCGATGTCGGCCACCCGATTTCTGGAAGAGCTCGAAGCGGGCCACCGGGTTGACTGGCATGCTGACCCGCGTGAGTTTGTCGCCGAGCGGGCTGCGGTGCCCGCTTGAACCTGCGGTCCGATGGCTGAACAGGCCGAGCGGGCCCGTCCGCCGGGGGGTCTGGCCCGCTCGGCCGGGCTGTTGGCGTTGGGCAACCTGGCCAGCCGCCTGCTGGGGCTGCTGCGCGAGGTTTTGATTGCGGCGATCTTTGGGGCTACCGGCCAGGTCAGCGCCTTTCGTGTGGCTGCCCAGGTGCCGTCCCTGCTCTACGATTTTCTGGTGGGGGGAATGCTGAGCGCCGCGCTGGTCCCTGTGCTGAGCGAATATGCCCGCCAGGGCCGGCCGGCGCTGGTCCAGGCGGGCAGCGCGCTGCTTTCGGTCTTTGTTGTCCTGTTGGCCGGGGTGGTGTTGCTGCTGGAAGTGGCAGCCCCCCACCTGGCTTTTTTGTTGGCCGGGGGGCTGGCGGGCTTTGACCCGGAGCTGCTGGCGTTGACGACCCAGCTGATCCGCTGGCTGGCCCCCGCTGTCTGGGTGCTCTCGGTCGCCGGTGTGTGGGTGGCGCTGCTGTATGCGCTGCAGCGGTTTGCCCTGCTGTCGTTGGCGACCGCCGTCTTCAACCTGGGCATGGTGCTGGCAGCGCCGCTGTTGGCGCCGCTGCTGGGCATTTTCAGCCTGGCGGTCGGCCTGCTGCTGGGCAGCCTGGCTCAGCTGCTGCTGGTCGCCTTCGACCTGCGGCGGGCCGGGCTGGCCCTCCGGCTGACCCTTCGTTTCGACCACCCCGCCCTGCGCCGCATTCTGCGGCTCTACCTGCCGATCGCGGCAGGGCTGGCGGTCAGCCTCTTGCAGGTGGGGCTCGACCGCCGCCTGGCCAGCGCCACCGGCGCCCAGAGCATTGCCTGGATGGCCAACGCCAC
>JAPLGY010000353.1 GCA_026389955.1 Caldilinea sp.
CATCCGTTCAACCAGTATATCACAGCCAGAGTGCTGCCACCAAGCTGCAGAGCTGCTGCCAAACTGGGGCTTCTCAAAACCCATAAAGGCTGCATACGCAGGTCCAGAGCGAAAAACACCCACCGCCGCCGCTACAGCCCATACAAGACAAAAGCCATCAACAGACACCCAATGCAGACTGCTATCCATTCCATGCGATCAACTTCCTTCAGCTCTTGGCCAGATGTCTGCCTACTCGGTAGCTCCAACGCAGTAAAGAACGGCTCGGCAGCCGACGCTGCATCTGCTGCCGCACAACAAATCGCCGCCAGGCCGGCTTGGGAGTTTCCGAGGGAACCACCGGGCGAACCAAGATCATTGCGATGAAAAACAAATGTCGATGCGATACGTTCATCAGCCCGTCAATCCATTCAGTTGTTTGTCCACAAATTGGTTTCGTCAATTTTGTTAAAAACACAATAGCAGATTTTTTCAGGCTGTGAACAAAAAAAGGTGGGTCGAAAAGGTTGGAGTTTTTACCGGGAAAATCAAAATCGACCGACAGAATTTCAATCTTTTGCGGAGATTGGCGGGAGGGAGGTGATGGGGCACCCATGCAAAAGGAGGCCCCCCCCAAAAAAAATGGCCTGTTACAGTGTAACAAGCCATTTTTCAACAATGATGCCGTTTGTGTGCGGCCAACCCCAGACTTCTTAGCGGCTGCTGAGCCAGCGGGTCGAGCCCAGCACATACTCGCCAGTGTCAACATGCTGGCCCTTGACCCAGCCCGGAAGGTCGAAGTTGCCCAGGATATTGCCCGGGATCCCAACCATGACAGCGCCGGTCGGAATGGTGGCCGCGCCATTGATCGACTGGACCACATGCAGTGTGCCGCTCGCATCCCACCAGGAGACATACTGCTGATAGGTGCGGAAACGCATAGAAATCCCACGGCCGGTCTGCACGTAGTCGTTCCCACCCAGGCCAGCCCCAGAGAAGCGCACCGACTCAAAGTAGCCGTTGCCGTCCTGGCCCGAAACCGGCGGCGGAGGTGCCACATTGAAGTTTTCACTGCCATCTGCACATTCCCAGGTGAACTTCTGGTAGGTGCACTGGGTCCGGTAGGCAGCAGAGGCCGTCATGCTGACACCTAGCAGCAGAACCATCGCTGCAATAAAGCCAACAGACAGGACGCGCATCGAAATCATTGTTCCACGAAACTGCATTGGTGTTCTCCTTCTTTTTGTTGATTTATGCATTGTATCCGGCATAGAAGTCCAGGAGCATCGACGTGTTCAATTTGTACGTTTTTTGTATTTTTGTTCAGGACCTCCTTATTGAATTTTTTAAGGACGTTTGCCTTTTGTTATTTATAACAGATTGTACAATATCACACAAATTTTGTAATCGCTAAAAAAAAAATAGCCTTCAACGAGAAAAATTTGTGATATTTCGCAGGAATGAAAGCGCCACAGCTCCGGACACCCTTCCACAACAGCTGTGGTATACTCTTTTTTAGAGAGAAAGCCTTGTTCTGCCTGGCAAACAAAGTTTCTGGCCGTGACAAAAAATTCAAGGATAGCCACACCATGATGGCGGAAACAGTTCGTCCCCTCCCCAAAGCAGAACCGCGCAAAGGGTTGCGTGTACTGGCAGGTCTGGCCCGCGATCGCTCGCCGCTGACAGCGCTGACTTTGATGCGCGAGTGGGTCGGCCAGGCGTTTGAGATCCCAGTCCCCAATTTCCGGCCTGCTGTCTTTGTCGGACCAGAGGCCAATCGGCAGATTTTGATCACAGACCGCACCCTGCTCAGCTGGCGCAACGCCAGCGACCCTGTGGTCAGGCTGCTGCGCCGCGGGGTGCTGGTCGTCGACGGCGCCGAACACGACCGCTACCGCCAGATCATGGACCCCGTCCTGCAGCGGCGCAATGTCCTGCACCATATTCCCGACTTCTGGCGCTACACCGACCAGCTCACCGCAGCCTGGACCGAGGACAGCACACAGGATCTGCTGGTCGAGATGCGCAAACTGGCCCTGCTGATCCTGATGGGGGCCACCTTTCATGTCGACTTCACCCCGCACCTGCAGCGCCTCTGGCAGCCGATCCTGGATCTGATCGACTACATCTCTCCCGGCCTCTGGGTCGTCTGGCCCGGCGCGCCCTCCAGCACCCGCCACCGCAAGGCCATCGAGGCCATGGACGACTACCTGTACTCGATTATCCGCCAACGCCGGGATACATTGGCGGAGAGTCGACTCCCGCCCGCCCCCTCCGATCTGCTCGGCGTGCTGGTCGCAACCCCTGACATGACCGACGATCTGGTGCGCGACCAGCTGCTGACCATGCTGATCGCCGGCCATGACACCAGCACCGCACTGCTGGCCTGGGTCTTCTATCTGCTTGGCCAACACCCAGAAACCCAACAGGCCCTCCAGCAGGAAGTCGACCAGGTGCTGGGTACCCAGAACCAGCCCCCCAGCGCAGACCAGCTCAACCAGCTGCTCCAGCTCGAACAGGTGATCAAAGAGACCCTGCGCCTCTACCCCCCTATTCACATCGGCAACCGGCGTGCTGCCGAGACGCTCTCGATCTGCGGCTACCATGTGCCGCAGGGCCGACGGGTGATGTATTCGATCTATCTCTCCCATCGAGACAAAGACTACTGGCAGGACGCCGACAGCTTCTGCCCGGCACGCTTTGCTCGCGGCCAGGAAGAAAAAACACCCCCCTTGACCTATGTTCCGTTCGGAGGCGGACCCCGAACCTGTATCGGCGCCACCTTCGCCCAGATCGAAGCGCGCGCTGTGCTCGCCCGCCTGCTGCAGCAGTTTGATTTCAGGCTTCTCAACGGCGCCCAGATCCACCCCCACATGGGCGCTACCCTGGAACCACGCCCCGGCGTGCAGATGCAAATCCGGCGGCGTTGAGCGTATGGCTCGGTTCGGGAGAGCCGGTCACCGACCCGCACGCTGAAGCAGACGCCCGTCCTCTGTGGCCAGATTGCCCAGCGAACGGGTCAGGTACAAAACCAGTTCGTCGTCTACCGTGAACTCGGCCCCGTAAAGCAGCGGACGACCGCTGGCCATCAGACCGCGGCCATCTGGAATGTAGCCGCGCCGCACATACAAAATCTGGGCAGCCCCATAGTCGGCTGTCATCCCAACCCCGATGCCCGCCACCGACGACCGCTCCGCAATCAACGCCTCGGCAGCATCCAACAGCGTCGTCGCAATGCCGCGGCGCTGCCAGGCCTTCAAAACATTCAGATCGACAATCTCCGGGATGGCCGCCGCACGAAACGGCGGATAGGTCGACTCCCAACAGAGGGTTGTGTAGCCCACAAAATGCCCCTGCACCCACGCCACCCACACCGTCCGCTGGCCAGCCTGCTGTTCCGCACAGTAGCGCCTGTATTGTTCGGCCGGCTTGTGCCACCCCTGCGCGGCAAAGGCCTCCGCAATCGGCTCGGCATCCTCGTCGCGCAAAAACCGGAGCGTGCAGGCCAGCGGCTGGCCACTCATGCGCTCACCCGCACCGGCCGGCCGGTGCGCGCAGACGCATAGATCGCCAGCATGCTGCGCAGAAATGCCCGTGAATCCTGCAGCGAGACCAGCGGCGCCGCCCCGTCCAGCACACAGGCCTCCATCGCCTGGATCTCACAAAGATAGGGGTCGACCGCCGTCGTGACGATCGACTCGCTCCGGTTGTCCAGATCCGTCAGCGTCATCACACTCTCCTGCCCCCCCAGCCCAGGCTTCCACGGATGCGGAATCTGCAGCAGCCCGCGCTCGCCGGTCACGTAGGCCCCCTCTCGAAAGGGCGTCCGAAATCCTGAAGAGATCTTGGCCACAGCCCCGCCGGCAAACCGCAGCTGGGCGACCATGGCGACATCTACTCCACTCTCCCCGACAGTCTGCTGCGCCCACACCTCCACCGGCGCCCCCTCGCCGATCAGCGTGATCGACAGGCTGTTCGGGTAGACCCCGACATCCCATGCCGACCCGCCCGTCAACCCTGCCTGAAGACGCACATTGGCCGCACGCTCCGGGGGCAGGTGGAAGTTGAACCAGCTGTTGACCAGCTGCAGCCTGCCCAACTGGCCGCCGCGCACCAGCTCAAGGGCACGGCGGGTCTGCGGATGATGCAGATACATGAAGGCTTCAAAAATGGTTGCCCCGCTGCTCCGGGCAGCAGCCTCGACCTGCTCAAATTCAGCCATGCTGACCACAAGCGGCTTTTCACAGAGCACATGCTTGCCCGCACACAACGCCGCCACCGCCCACTCGGCGTGCAGCCCGTTGGGCAGCGACAAATAGATCGCATCGATCTCAGGGTCGGCAAGCAGCGCAGCGTAGCTGCCATAAATCTTCGGGATCGCATGCTGGCTGGCATAGGCGGCAGCCCGCTCGCGATCCCGGCTGGCCACAGCGACCAGCTCGCTGCGCTCAGCACGGCGCAGCGGCCCGATCAGGGCCTTGTTGATATTGGCGGTGGACAACAGCGCCCATCGGACAACCCGGCTCATGGGAGTTCCTCCTTTGAAAATAGATGGTGGTTCACAACAACTCCGATTATACTATGGCTGCCAACGTGCCGGATGGCTTCCAAAAAATTGCGCAGCCCGCCCACCCCACCTATCTAAAGTCGTGCGCCCCGATGGGGCGAAATGTGGACCCCCAAAAAATTGCGCAGCCCGCCAAGCCCACATATACTTCAAGAAAGCCGATCCCCCCCACCAGCAACGAGCCGAAGGAGCCGAAAAGACCCACATGCCGCCACCTGCCGCCCTCCAGGAATACCTTGCCGCACTCCGCCCACAGGTGCGCGGCGACCTGCGGACAGACCCGTATACACGTCTGCTCTACAGCACAGATGCCAGCCTCTATCAGGTCATGCCCCATGCGGTCCTGCTGCCCAAAGACGCCGACGATCTGCAGGCAGCAGTCGAGCTGGCCGCCCGCCACGCCATGCCCCTGCTGCCTCGCGGCGGCGGCAGCAGCCTGGCCGGCCAGAGCGTCAACGCCGCACTGGTGCTCGACACCTCCCGCTGGATGGACCAGATCCTCGAGCTCAATCAAGAAGAACGCTGGGTGCGCGTGCAGCCAGGCATCGTTCTCGACCACCTCAACGCCGCCCTCCGGCCACACGGACTGCAGTTTGGCCCCGACCCAGCCTCCAGCAACCGCGCCTGCCTGGGCGGAATCGTCTCCAACAACGCCACCGGCAGCCACTCGATCGTCTACGGCATGGCGGCCGACCATCTGCTGGAAGCCCAGGTGCTGCTCGACGACGGCTCCTCCGCGCATCTGCGCCCCCTCTCCCCGGAAGAGCTGCGCCAGAAGCTGCTCAGCACCCGCCGCGAAGGAGAGATCTACCGCCGCATCGCCGCCCTGACCGAAGACGAAACCAATCGGCGCATCCTCCGCAAGGGCACCCCACGCCACTGGCGCCGCTGCGGCGGCTACAACCTGGCCCGCTTCATACACGACGGCACCATCGACCACTATCTCCCCCAGGACCCCCGCTTCAATCTCGTCAACCTGATCGCCGGCGCCGAAGGCACCCTGGCTGCCATCACCGAGCTCAAACTCAAGCTCGTCGAACGCCCACGGTTGACAGCACTCGCAATCGTCGAGTTCCCCAGCCTGCTCGCTTCCCTGGAAGCAGTGCCCGACCTGCTGGCAACCCGACCGACCGCCATCGAACTGATCGACGACCTCAGCCTGCGCATGGCCGCCGAAAACCGCGAGGCAGCCCGCCTGGTCCGCTCCTTCCTGAAAGGAACCCCCTTTTGTTTTCTGGCCGTGGAATACCAGGCAGACAGCGAAGCCGAGCTGCGTGCCAACGTCCAACAGCTGCTCGACACCGCACCCCCCTCCCTCACCATCACCCCCCTCTTCGACCCCAGCCTGCAAGCCAATGTCTGGGCCGTGCGCAAAATCGGGCTGGGACTCCTGATGAGCATGCGCAGCGACTGGAAACCCATCCCCTTTATCGAAGATACCGCCGTCCCCCCCCACCACCTGGCCACATACATCCCCCAGGTCGAAGCCTTCTGCCAAGAGCTGGGAACACAGATGACCTATTACGCCCACGCCTCGGCAGGCTGCCTGCATATCCGCCCACTGATCAACCTCAAACTGGGCGCCGAAATCGACAAGATGGCAGCCATCAGCCGCTTTGTCGCCGACCTGCTGGGCTCGTATGGCGGCACACATTACGCACTGCGCGACGACAGACAGCCCCAACCACTTTCCCTGCAAACAAAATTGCACTGGCCGTCTGGGTTTACTATGGAAGTTGAAATGTGCAACGGGGCAGGGGTCTGCCGCAAACTGACGACAGGCGCGATGTGCCCGAGCTTCATGGCCACCCGCGAGGAAGAACACAGCACACGCGGGCGCGCCAACCTGCTGCGCGCCGTGCTGTCAGGCCGACTGCCCGCCCAGGAGCTGGCCAGCCCACGTCTCTATGCAGCACTCGACCTGTGCGTCGGCTGCAAAGCCTGCAAATCAGAGTGCCCCTCCTCGGTCGACATGGCACGCATCAAAACCGAATTTCTGGCTCAGTATTACGCCACACAGCCCAGACGTCCACGCGACTACCTCTTTGCACAGATCGACCCCCTGAGCCGGCTGGCCTCCGGCTGGCGTGCTCCGCTGGCCAACTGGGTGCTGGGCCAGCAGTTTACCCAGACCCTCCTCGACCGCTGGCTGGGCATCAGCCGCGAACGCCCGTTGCCCTCCTTCAGCCGTACCCCGGTAGACAGCCGACTGCCCAGGCGGTTCAACGCCAAGACGGCCAGCTCTGCCGGCCGGGTGCTGCTCTTTGTCGACACCTACAATACATTTTCTTCCCCCCACGTCGCACGAGCCGCGCTGGCCGTACTGAGCGCTGCCGGGCTGTCCGTGACGCTGGCAGCCGTCACCGACACCGGACGCCCCGCCCTCTCCAAAGGCATGGTCGATCTGGCCCGCCGCAAAGCCCGGCGCGTCGTCGATGCGCTGCATCCCGCTGCAGAAGCCGGCCACCCTCTCCTCTTTCTCGAACCCAGCGACTGGTCTGCGGTCGTCGACGACTACGCGGCACTGCTCCCTGAAGAGCCCCGGCTGGCTGGAGTCGCAGCTGCCTGCAGCACACTGGAAGAGTTTATCGGGGCCGGGGTGGCCGCCGGCCAACTCCACCTCGAGTACAGCAAGGAGCCGGCAGCGGCGCTGCTGCACAACCACTGCCATCAGAAGGCGCTGCTGGGAAGCCAGGGAATTCTCCGCGCCTTGGGCCAGGCAGGGTACAGTGTGCGCGAGATCGACAGCACATGCTGCGGCATGGCAGGCGCCTTCGGCTACGAAAAAGAACATGTCGCCGTGTCGCTCAAAATGGCCGAGCACGGGCTGCTGCCCGCCGTGCGCTCCGCCCCTCCAGAGACCCAGATTGTGGCCGCAGGGGTCAGCTGCCGCCAGCAAATTTTGAGCGCCACTGGACGGAGGGCACTCCAC
>JAPLGY010000345.1 GCA_026389955.1 Caldilinea sp.
TCTACGGCTGGGAAGTGGTGGCGGCAGAGGCGCAGGGGGGCCGCGGGGAAATTGCGACTGCAGACGTGTTGCGCGCACCCTACGACGCACCGGGGCTGTGGACGGCTGTGCCGGCAGACGAGTTGGCTGGCTATGTTCATCCTGACGTGCTGGTCACCACCGAATGGCTGGCCACCCACCTGGGCGAGCCTGGTCTGCGCGTGATCGACGTGCGCCGCCCGACTGGGGTCGCCAACTTTGCAGTCGCCCATATTCCCACTGCGCAGTACCTTGACCTGATCGTCGACCTGATGGACCACGACCCCAACCAGATGGCGCTCGACCTGATCAAGGCGGAGTCTTTTGCGGCGCTGATGGGCCGGCTGGGGATTGCGAACGATTCGACCGTGGTTGTCTACGATGCGGAAGGGGGGACGGCGGCGGCGACGTTGTGGTGGGCGTTGCGCTACTATGGGCACGCGGACGTCCATCTGCTCAACGGCGGTCTGGTGAAATGGCTGCTCGAAGGTCGGGAGACGACCTATGCAGCCACGACCTATGCGCCCTCTGTCTACACCGTCCAGGTTCATTCTGATCTGCTGGCGACCGCAGCGGATGTTGCTGCAGCGCAGGAAGACCCGACGGCCTTCCTGGTCGACGCTCGCCCACTGGAGACCTACACAGGGGCGAGCTATCTGTCGGCCGCCCCGCGTGCCGGGCATGTGCCTGGTTCGCACACACTGCCGGCGCGCTGGCAGATCGACCCGCAGCGCAAGACCATTCTGCCGGGCGAACAGCTGGCGGTCACGCTGGCGATGATGGGCATTTCGCCTGAACAGCGGGGGATCGCCTATTGTGGCAACGGGCAGCTGGCAGCTTTCGATGCGCTGCTTCTCTCTCTGATGGGCTACGACCAGGTTGCAGTCTACGACAGTGGCTGGCTGGAGTGGGGCACCCTTCCCGAGATGCCTGTAGAGACCGGCTGCCCGGAGTGTGAACCGATGTAGCCGGCGGCCCCAGACGCACGATCCGTTCTGGGTCGTGCGTCTGGGCCAGCCCTACACTTCAGCCATCGTCCAGGGCTGCAGCAGCCGCCCGGCGGCGTCGAACTGCACTTCTACCTCGCGCACCAGACGCAGGTGAGGGTTGGCTTCGATCTCTGGGCGCAGGTTGGGGCTGGCCCAGAGCTGGCGCAGCTTGCTGGTGTTGTGGATCCAGACCCAGCGGGCCTGTTCTGGCGGTTCTCCGCAGCCGTGCAGCGCGACTTCCAGCGCCCGGCGGTCATCCACCATCGTGATCGGCACGTTGACCCGCTGCATTCCAAAAATACCGGAGGTCACCGAGTTGGTATAAGTCGAGATCCAGTCGATGCGGTTGACGGCCCGCAGCGTCGTCACGTTGCCGAGGCCGATTCCTGCTGCGTTGCCGTGGCTCTCTTCAGCGATGTCGAGCACCGCGATCACTGCCACGTCCGGGCTGTGGGTCTCCGGCGTGCGCGGGATCAGAATACGTCCGACAACGTTGGTGTCCATGCCGGTGCCACTGAAATTTTTGCCGATCTCCTGGATGACCAGCACGTCGATGGCAGCGAAGGGCAGGCTCGGCATCAGGGTGCGTGCCTGTTCGAGCAGGGCAGTCTCCGCCTCAGCGCCGATTTCATCTGCGGAGAGGACATGGACCTGGGCGGTTTCGCCGAAGGCATTTTCAAGCAGGGCTACACCGCCCACCAGGTTGGTGTGGGCCGCATACAAGCGGGCGGCCGGTGCCAGAAAGCGCACAAAGCCGCGACCGCCGTAGAGGTGGATGCGCTGGGCGCCGGTGTCCTTGCCCATGCCGATCACAGCCATCTTGGCCAGCCCGCTTTCGATCGAGCCGTGAAAATCGGTGTGTGGCTTGATCCGGTTGACCAACAGTGTGGCGTCGGCTGCGGCGGCGTTGGCGTCCTGGTAGAAAGCAGGGCCGTCGGGCAGGCGGCCGATCTCCTTGACCTCCATCGTCGCCAGGATCTCGGCCCCCACGCGCTCTGGCGTTACCCCCAGGCTGGCCAACATTTCCACCTGTCCTGCAGCGGTCGCACCTCCGTGGCTGCCCATAGCAGGAAAGACAAAGGGGTCAGCGCCGGCCGCACGGAGGGCCTCCACGACAGTCCGCACGACGACCGGGAGGTTGCTGATTCCACGGCTTCCAGCGCCGACGGCCACGCGCATGCCAGGCCGAATCTGCTGCATGGGGCGGCTGCCCGCAAGAGCTGCCCGCACTGCGGCGGGAACATCGTCGATGCGTGCAGCGACAAAGGTCTGTTCCAGCTCCAGCAGGCGATCTGGCAGCGCAGCAGGGAAACGCAGGCGGGCAATCTGTTCGGCAAGTTTCGTGTTCATCGTGCCCTTTCACACAACAGATCTTTGGGAACTACGGACGGCTGGTCTGTTTCACCCGTTCGACGATCGTCCGCAGGATCGATTCGAAGTCTGGGTCTGCCGGCTTGAACTCCGTGCCGCTGATCACCAGAGGGGCCCCGAACACCACGATCTGGGCCCCCATTTCCAGCGTCTGGATCGCCTGGTCGATCGACAGGCCGCCGACAGCCTGGACAGGGATCGTCACTGCGGCGAGCACGCCTGGCAGGTCCTGGAGCGGGCTGAGCCCTGGGATCAGGTTGCGTTCGTCGAAGCCGGTGTGCACGATGATATAGTCGACGCCCAGCTCCTGGGCGCGGCGGGCCCGCCCTGGCATGTCGGGGCAGAGCATCAGATCGCACATGACCTTGCCGCCGTACTTGCGTGCCATCTTGACCTGTTCGAGGATGCTGGCATCGTGGGCCTGGCCCATCACCACCACGAGATTGGCACCGGCCTGAAACATCATCTCCGCTTCAAGGCCAGCGCCGTCCATCGTCTTGAGGTCGGCGACGATCGGAATTTCTGGGAACTCGCGGCGCAAGGCACGCACGCCGTGCAGACCTTCGGCCAGGATCAGGGGAGTCCCAGCCTCCAACCAGTCGACCCCGGCGCGCACGGCGGCCCGTGCGACCGCCAACGCCTCGTCGATCTGGGTCAAATCCAACGAAATTTGAATGATCGGTTCCATGGTTTCTGTCTCCCTTCAGCCATAGACCAGCACAGATTTGACGTTGGCGCCGCTTTCCATGGCCTGAAAAGCAGCCTCCCAGTCGGCAAGGGGGTAGACCCCTCCAATCATCGGGTCCAGATTGAGCTGTTTGGTGGCCATCAGCTGCAGAACCCGTTCCCAGGTCGCGTAGGTGTGGCTGAAAGACCCTTGCAGCGTTGCTGCTTTGGCGACCAGCGGGTCGAGGCTGAACTGGAAGGGCTGTGGCCCCCAGCCGATTTTGACGATCGAGCCCAGCGGGCGGACCAGTTGCAGCGCCTGGTGGAGGGCTGCGCTGACACCCGTGCAGTCCACCACCAGATCGGCGCCGAAGCCATCCCCCAGCGAACGGACCAGGGCCGCCGCATCTTCGCGCTGCACGTTGACTGTGTAGTGGGCTCCCAGCTCCTGGGCCACCTCCATCCGCTGGGCATCGACCTCCGTGCCCAGCACGACGATCGTGCCCGCACCGCTGATGCGGGCAATCTGCAGCGCCATGACCCCGATCGTGCCTGCCCCCTGGATCACGACAGTATCTCCTGGCCTGACCCGGCTGTTGACTGTCAATGCCTGTGTGGCCACACAGGCGGGCTCGGTCAGGGCTGCGTGCGCAAAGGAGACGCCGCTGGGGATGCGGTGCAGAATGGCCGGGCGCACGGCCACGCAGCGGGTCATCGCCCCGTCTATCAAATTGCCATACCCTTTGCGGTGCGGGCACATGTGGTAGGCGCCGGTCAGGCAAAAACTGCACTGGCCGCAGACAAAGGCGGCGGTCTCGACCGCTACCCGCTCGCCGACCTGCCAGCCAGCCACATTGGCGCCGACTTCGACAATTGTACCGGCCCACTCGTGGCCGAGAACGACCGGGCACTGGATCTCCCAGCTCTGGTTCTCGTGCCACAGATGGATGTCACTGCCACAGACGCCGACCGCTCCCATCTCGACCAACACCTGTCCTGGCCCACAGACAGGTTCGGCGACCTCCTGAACGGCCACATCTCCCGGCTTGCGTCCGTACTTCACCACTGCTTTCATCTCTGCCAGCTTTCCAAAACAATCTACCAAAACACCAAGAATCTTTTTGCAGGCACCCGTGACCGCCGTTCAGCCTGCCGTAAAATATTTCTCCCGCATGCATTTGAGAAAATCGATCGACGCTTTCATCTCGTCCATGCCGTTCATGCCGTCCTCGATACTGACCCAGCCTTGGTAGTGGGCAGCGGCCAAAATTGCAAAAATGCGGTCGTAGTCGTTGAGCCCACGGCCGGTCACCCCATGTTTGAGCTTGGCAAAATAGCCGATCGTGCCGTCGGTCTGGCGCAGTTCCTCCAGCGTGGCACCAGCCTCCAGATAGCGGTCGCTGGCGTGCAAGGTCACCACCCGGTCACACACCCGTTCGAGCAGGGCGATCGGGTCGTCGCCGGCCACGATCGCGTTGGAGGGGTCGTACTGCACCCCAAAATGGGTGCGATCCTCGATGGCGTCGACGATGGCCAAAAACAGATCCATTTTCTGGGCAAATTCCGGCCAGCGCCAGGAGCCATCCTTGTAATGGTTCTCCATCGCCAGCACGACATCGTACTGGCGGGCCACAGGCAGCAGCGCCTGGATCGACTCGACCACCCACTCGATCCCCTGCTGGCGGGCCACCCCGGGATGGCGTTGCCCGCTCAGAACCCGGCAGGCAGCCCGTGCCCCCCCCAGCCGACGGGTGATCCGGATCATCTCTGCCTCGTGGTCGAGCGCCCGTTTGCGTGCGTCGGGGTCCGGGTTGGTAAAATCGGGCGAACAGCAAAGCATCGGCATCGCACAGCCCATCGCGGCGATCGCCTCACCGACCTGGTCGATGTAGCCATCGTCCAAGCTGGTGAAAAAGCCCTCGTACATCTCCAGCCCCTCTGCCTGCAAGGGCTGTGCCATCCGGATCCAGTCAAAAACAGTCATGGTCCGGCGCTGGGAGATCTCTTCCAGATAACATTTCGGAAATGCAGCGATCTGCATCGCATCACCTGCCAGGTTGGGATGGGTCGATTCAGTTGGAAGGCACCGTTGCCAACCAGCACCCCACCGTCAATCGTTTTGATCGATGCAGCAGGGAGGGTCTGGTCGCCGAACAGGTACATGTCTACGCCGATCATAGCGTATTCCGCAGTGGGTGACAAGTCACCTGGGGTCGGAGGGATGCACGGCCCCCTTTCCGTGGCACCTTCGCTGCACACGCTGGCTTTCCTGGCGGCTTTCCACCGATCTGGCGGTGCTGACTGCGCTCTGGGTCTGGGTCCCCCCCTTGCGTCGGCGCTGGATCGGGGGACTCTTCGGCATGCTCTACTTGCTCAACCTGGTCTACGCTCTTTACGAGGCGATCGTCTCCTCGATTTATCTGCTCGAACCTTCTTTTTACAGCCAGTTTTTTCTGGCAGTCGACGGGCTGCCTTTTCTCTTCGAACATCTGCACACCGGCTGGTGGGTCTATGTCGGCGCGCTGGTCAGCCTGCTGGCCAGCCTGGCGGCGGTCGTGTGGCTGACGACGATCCTGCTCCGCAGCGGCGCTGCACCCGGGCTGCTGCGTGTTTCACGGGTGACCATTGCTCTCCTGGCGGCGGTCAGCCTCGCTGTGACAGCAGCCTACCAGACCTATACAGCCCGCCCGGAAATGGTCTTCAGCAGTTTCGGCTACAAGCTGCACAAAAATCTGGCCGTCTCTGCCCAGATTCAAGAAGATGTCCAGCGCTTCGACGGCGGTTCGGTCCAAGAGATCTACAACTACAGCGGCTCTCTTCTGGCCGAAAAACCAGACATCTACCTGATTTTTGTCGAGTCGTACGGCAGTGTCCTGTACAAGCGCGACCACTTTCGTGCACCCTACCTGTCGCTGCTCGAAACGCTGGAAACTACTCTGGCCGATGCCGGCTGGCGAACAGCCACTGCGCTGAGTGAGTCGCCAACCTGGGGAGGGGGGTCGTGGCTTGCCTACACCAGCACGCTCTTTGGCATGCGGATCGACAACCACCCACAGTATCTGGATCTGCGCAACAAATACCAGGTTGAACGCTACCCAAGCCTGGGTGCCACCCTGGACGACCAGGGCTACCACTATGTCTGGCTTTCGGCGCTCGCCGAAAATATCTCTGAGGTCGGCTGGGCCAAATATACCCGCATGATGGCGGTCGATGAGCTGATTCGCAACCGAGAGATGGACTATGTCGGACCGCGCTACGGCTGGGGGCCCGCCCCACCCGACCAGTGGGTGCTGCACTGGGCCCATTCAACGCTCAAAGCCAAAAACGACCAGCCGCTGCTGCTCTTCACCATCACCCAGAACTCCCACTACCCGTGGACTCCACACCCCTCTCTGGTCGAAGACTGGCGCACACTCAACCAGCCCGGCCAGGAAGAGGCGATGGTCGACCCCGACACGATCGACCTGGAGACGCGGCGCAGCAATTATTGGAATGCCATCGAGTACCAGCTGCGCATGCTCACCCAGTGGATTCTCGATGTAGGCGACGAAAACAGCCTCTTTGTCCTGGTCGGCGACCACCAACCGCCGGCAGTTTCACGACGTTCCGATGGCTGGTCGACACCCGTCCACGTGATCAGCAAAAACCAGGCGTTTGTCGACTCTCTGAGCAAGTACGGCTTTGTCCCAACCCTGACTGTGTCCAGCCTCGAACCGACCCTCCGCCACGAAGGACTCTATTCGCTCTTCATGCAGGCCTTGGTCAGAGAATATGGGGCTGCCGACACAGCCCTACCCGCCTACCTGCCCGACGGGATCGTCCCAAAGGAAACCGCAGCAACCCACTGAAGGCCAACGGGCCCTTTTTGTTGTCTGTTTTTGGAAAAGGAGAAATGCAATGCGTCGTCAACTGGCTATCATTCTTGCAGCAGGAGCCCTGAGCGCCCTGCTGGTCGCCTGCAGCGGGCAGTCTGCTGCACCGGCGGCCGAAGCACCGCACCGGCGGCCGAAGCACCGGCGGCCGAAGCACCGGTGGCCGAAGCACCGGCGGCCGAAGCACCGGCGGCCGAAGCACCGGTGGCCGCTTCTGGGGAGACGGCCGGACTGCGGACTTTTGTGGTCGTGCCGGCTGAGTCCAGCGCAGCCTATCTGGTCGACGAGGAATTTTTGGGCGGGGCGCTGGACAAGCTGGGCATCCCTGCCGGGCTGGTCGACGTCGTTGGGAAAACCCAGGAGATCGAGGGTCAGCTGCAGCTCAACCTGAGCGACCTCGCTGCACCGCTCGGGGAGAACACCTTCACGGTCCAGCTCAACACCTTGACCACAGACCAAAGCAATCGCGACAACTGGATTCGCCGCAACGGCCCGCGCCTCAACGATTTCCCGCTGGCCACCTTCCGGGCTACGGCGATCAGCGGTGCGCCCGCCAGCTACACAGAAGGGGAAACCGTCCGCTTCCAGATGAGCGGCGATCTGACCCTCCGCGAGATCACACAGCAGGTCACCTTCGAAGTGAGTGCCAGCCTGCAGGGTGGAACGCTGACCGGCACGGCGACGACGCGGCTGCTGATGAGCAGTTTTGGGATCACCCCTCCCAACTTTGCCAACACGCTGACGGTGGCCGACGAGTTTGGGATCGAGGTTCAGATCACAGCGCGCGAAGGGTAGCCGTCTCTGGGGGGACAGCGCGGGGGTCCGTGTTGGCCGGTCTCGGCGCTATTTTTTACGCCAGACCCAAACGCCCA
>JAPLGY010000706.1 GCA_026389955.1 Caldilinea sp.
CTGGTAGAGGCCAACACCGATCGACTTGGGGTCAATTTTGACCAATTCTGCCAGCGGGTCCTGGACCCGCCGGGCGATCGAGACTGCACCCCGCAGGCTTACATCCAGGTCGGGCAGTTCGGCACGCGCCAGCGTGCTGGCGCTGTAGACACTGGCACCGGCCTCGTTGGTCATCAGGTAGTGCAGGGCTCGCCCCTGGCTGGCCAGCTGCTGGATCAAGCTGGCCACTACCTGCTCGGTCTCGCGCGAGGCAGTGCCGTTGCCGATCGAGACCACCGTCACCCCATGCCGTCCGACAAGCGCCGACAGCGTCGCCAAGGCGTCCCGCAGCTGTTTTTGGGGAGGATGTGGGTAGATCACAGCGCTTTCCAGCACCTTGCCCGAGGCATCGACCACCACCACCTTGCAGCCGGTGCGAAAGCCAGGGTCGATGCCCAGCACCACCCGCCCCGCCAGCGGAGGCTGGGTGAGCAACCCCCGCAGGTTGGCCGCAAAGACCTGGATCGCATGCGAATCTGCCTGCCCTGCCAGCGTGCTGCGCACATCGCGCTCGATCGCCGGCAACAACAGCCGCCGCGCCCCCTCTTCAGCAGCCACTCTGAGCTGCTCGGCCCAAGGCGAAAGGGGATGTTCCGAAAAATTGCTCCGCACAGGCTGCTGCCAGTCCCGTTCCAAAATTTTCAGCGACACACGCAGCACTTTCTGTGCCTCGCCGCGGTGGATCGCCAGGAGTTGATAGGGCTTGAGCAGATCGACCCGGCTCTGAAAATCGTAGTAAAGCGCGTAGAGCCCCTTCTCGTCGACACTGCCCTCGACCCGCTGCACCACAAGGGTGGCAAAGCGCAGCGCCTTCTCGCGGGTCTGGCGACGCACTTCGGCGTGGTCGCTGATCGTCTCGGCGACAATGTCGCGGGCGCCAGCCAACGCATCTTCGACCGTCGGCACCGCCTCGTTCAAAAAAGCCCGCGCCACCTCCGCTGGAAGAGCCCGCTCGCGCAGCTGGGCCAGGATCCGCTCCGCCAGAGGCTGCAGCCCACGTTCACGGGCCAGGCTGGCCCGTGTGCGCCGTTTGGGACGGTACGGCTGGTAGAGATCTTCCAGCGCAGTCAACGTCTCCGCCGCCAACAGCTTCGCCTCCAGCTCGGCTGTCAATTTCCCCTGCTCCCCGATCGAAGCCAGGACGGTCGCACGCCGTTCGTCCAGGCTGCGCAGCGAAGCCAGCCACTGCTCGATCGAACGAATCTCTTCTTCGTCCAGCCCGCCCGTCCTTTCTTTGCGGTAACGGGCGATGAAAGGGAGCGTATTCCCCTCGTCCAGCAGCTGCACGGTGGCTGCCACATGCCCCTCAGCCAGCCGCAGACGGGCGGCAATTCGCGCAGGATACGGAGCAGGCACCGCTGTGGTTCGTTCAGACATGAAAAGCGTTTCCCTCTCTGAAAAGCCGCATGGCGTCCAGTCAAAAGATGTCCAGCGCCATGCTACCACCGAAAGAACCAAACCCTCAACTCGACAGGATACAGCCGCAGCTTTCTCCGCTGGAACAGACAATTTTGCCCGCACCGCTCCCCTGCGCTATGCTTGAATACGGGCGCCGGGACAGGTTCAACCCACTTTGCGACAAAAAACGGAAATCGAGCCTATGAACTCTCCAACGACCGCACAGCTGCACAGCTGGCTGGCCATCGCCGCCGAACTCGCCACCACCTTCGCCCAGCGCGCCGGCGAACAGGACCGCACGGGCGCCTTCCCACATGCCAACTTTGCGGACATTCGGGCAGCCGGCCTGCCGGCCCTGCCCGTTCCCAGCAGGCTGGGTGGCTGGGGTGGCACCCTGCTCGACACCGTGCGCGTCACCGAAGCGCTGGCGCAGGGAGACGGCAGCACCGCGCTCAGTTTTGTGATGCATCTGCAGACGATCGGCAGCGCTGCCGAAAGCGACGAATGGCCCCCCGAGCTCTTTGCCAGCCTTTGCTGCGCTGCGGTCGAACGGGGTGCCCTGGTCAACGCCCTGGCCAGCGAGCCGGCGCTGGGCAGCCCAAGCCGCGGCGGACGCCCTCAGACCACAGCCCACCCCCGTTCTCGCACTGACGGGAGCCTGGCCGGCTGGGTCATCAACGGCTGCAAAAGCTTTGCCAGCCTCTTTCCCGAGCTGGACTACGCCATCCTCGCCGCTGCCCTCGAAGACGGCAGCGGCGAGGTCGGACGCTTTCTGGTGGAGGTCGACGACCATTTTCAGGTCGAACAGGAGTGGGATGCAGTCGGAATGCGCACGACGGGCAGCCACACCGTGTCGCTGCGCGGGGTCGAGGTGCCGGCCACCCACCTGATCGGACGCTCTGGCCAGGCCAAGGGAGGGAACGGCAACGCCTGGTTCACGTTGGGGCTGAGCGCCGTCTATCTGGGCGTCGCCGCCGCCGCCTTGGAGTCGGCCGCCTGTTATGCCCTTGAACGGGTGCCCACCGCTCTGGGGCGCCCGATCGCCGAACTGGAGAGCGTGCAGCGCCACCTGGGCCAGGCCGCCCTGCTGCTGCACAGCGCACGCAGCCAGGTCTACTACAGCGCCGAACAGTGGATGGCCTGCCCCGACCGCCGCCGCGAACTGACCCCGTGGCTGGCCGCCGCCAAGGTCACAGCCACCAACCACGCGCTGACCGCAGTCGACCACTGTCTGCGCGCAGCTGGCGGAGCCGGGCTGACCCGCCAGCTGCCGCTCGAACGCTACTACCGCGATGTGCGGGCAGGACTGAACCACCCCCCCAGCGACGACGAAGCAGCCCTGCTCTTCGGCAAAGCCGCCCTCCAAAGACAGCAGACACAACGCCGTCCGGCACAGGAATTGCAGGTGCGCAGCGCAGCAGGCTGAACCCACCGCACCCCTGCGGCCAGTTCCCCCCGGCCCTCCCAAGGAGTTCCCTCCAGGCTGTCGAGCATTTCAGGCAGTTTGACGAAAGAGAGCATCTGCGCTATAGTGGTGCAAGATTCACCAACGACAAGATTTTTGAACGAACGAAGAAAGCCTGTTCCGGCTGCTGATGAACAAAACGAAATATTCGTCTACCTCGTTGAATCGTGTCACCCGTCCTGGCATTGCCTTCCAGCCGGACGCCAGCAAGTACTTTTACGCCGGTATTACCGCAGTGGCAGAAATGCTGGCCCCCTCGCTCGGACCGAGCGGGGGCTCCGTGCTGAGCTACGACAGAACCCGTCGCAAAGTCGAAGTCATCGGCGACGCGGCGACCACCCTGCGCCGCATGATCAGCTTGCGCCCTGAACTCGATGTCGGCGCCATGCTGGCGCGCGGCACAGTCTGGCAGCTTGAGCAGCAGGTCGGTGACGGCGGCACCACCGCTCTCCTGTTGATGCGGGCGCTGGTCGAAGAAGGAATGCGGCAGATCAGCGCCGGCACCAATGCCATGCGCATGATCGAAGGGATCCGCCGCGGCACTGTGGTGGCACTGGCCGCACTGCGCAGCCAGGCACAACCCATCACCGGCGAACGCAGCCTGGCCGCAGCCGCCCGCACAGTGATGCAGGACGACGACCTGGCTGCAGTGCTGGGCGAGTTGAGCTATCTGCTCGGCGCCAACGGCCACCTGCAAATCGAGTCCTACGTCGCCCCCTACCTGGAACGTCAGTACCTGGGTGGAGCACACTACAGCGCTGAGATCAACAGCATGTATTTCTATTCAGAGCCGGAACGCAAACGCACCGTGCTCACCACACCCGGCGTCGCGCTGCTCGACAAACCGCTCCAAGAAGCCGAACAGGCGCTGGCCCTGCTCGAAGCCGCCGTCGGTGCCGGCCACAAGGCACTGCTGGTCGTGGCGCCTGACATCACCGGCCCGGCGCTCAACCTGCTGGTCGCCAACCATATGCAGCCAGCCGACAAACCAGCTAGAAAAGGACGTTCAGTCCGGCCCAGCGTGTCGAGTTTGGCGAAAAAAACCTGGTGGTCACAATGGACAGCAGCCGCCGCGAGGTCATCCAGGAACAGATTGCCGACCTCAGCCGACGTCTGGCCGGCATGGCCTACAACGAAGAGGAACGCCCACTGCTGACCAAACGTCTGGCCGCCTTGACCGGCGGAATCGGGGTTCTTAAAATCGGAGCCTACCACCAGGCCGCCCGCGACCTGCGCCGCGCCCAGGCCGAACGAGCCTGGAAGGTTCTCTCAGCCGTGCAGCGCGGCGGCGTGGTCGCCGGCGGCGGGGCAGCTTTGCTGCACTGCCGGCCCGCCGTCACCCTCGCAGCCGCCGCTGAAACCGAAACCGATCTCAAAACCGGGCTGGAGGTGCTGGCCCGTGCCTTGGCCGCACCACAGCGCCAGATCCTGGTCAACGCCGGAGTCGCCGCACCCGCCCTGCCCATCCAACAACTCAGCGAGCACGGCGCACCCGCCGCCTTCGATGTGCTGCAAAACAGAATCGTCGACGCCCAGAGCAGCGGACTGCTGGACGCCGTCGATGTGCTCGCTGCAGTGCTGCAATCTGCCGTGAGCGGCGCCACCATGGCGTTGAGCACCGACGCCATCGTCTACCATCGCAAGCCGCAACAAAGCCTCACACCCTAAAACCTATGCCAGTGATACTTTCTTTGACCCAACACCAAGGGGCCCTCTGGGCCCTGGGCCCGGAGGGCCTCTTTCAAATCCAGCAGGGAACCCTGCTCTCCATTCCCCAGCCGGATGCCCAGCCTTCTTGCTGCTGCCACGACGGTGACCGCCTGCTGGTCGGTGGAGGGACCTACGGGGTGGCCTACGCAACCGCCGACAACAGCT
>JAPLGY010000121.1 GCA_026389955.1 Caldilinea sp.
GGGGTGGGGATGGATGCGGCGATTGACAGCGAGGTGGCGCGTGCAGTTGCCGCTCTTTACCAAAACGAGGATTATCTGAACCGTCTGCTCTCCAGTTGGTGGGCGGACAAAGCTGAAGAGTATGCAGTTCGTATCGCCGACGATGCCTTCACCTCTGAGGGGTTTCGGGCCAAGATGGACGAACTGGCCGCGGCGGTCGGCGCTGCGGTGGCTGCACAGGCGCAGTCGCGTTTTTCCCGGGCTGCCTCGGTGGCGCTGCTCTGCCTGCAACGCTATGTGGGGGAACGTTACTCGGCGACATTTTTTGCCTTGTTTGCCGAACAAGTCCGTCAGGAAACGCAGGATTTGGATCTGGCGGTGCTGGATCGGCCAGAGGTCAGCATTTTGGCAGAACATCAGGGGACGCTGGCGGGGGTCAGCACGATCCTCGTGACCCAGCTGATCTATCGTCTCAGCCAGAAGCTGGGTGAAAAATTGGCGCAGCGGGTGGCCGGCCGGGTGGTTGGACGCATCTTGGGACGGGCTGGCTCGTCTTTGATTCCGGTAGCCGGCTGGGTGGTCGGGATCGGGCTGATCGTCTACGATCTTTGGGAAGGGGGGCAGGGGGCGCTGCCGCAGATCCAGGCGGGGTTGCAGAGCGATGAAGTCAAACAGAAGATTCGCCAGGAGGTTGTTGTTGCCGTGCGCGACGATCTGCCCGACCAGGCTGCTTTGATTGCCCTGGAGAGTGCGGTGAGCCTGACCGAGCAGTGGCAGGGTTTTTGTGATCGCTACGACTATGTCTGTCTGGTGGCGGAGGAGAGCGAACCCTTTCGCCGTCTGCTGCAGGAGGTCGCGCTCGATGAGCTGGAGAGCGTCACTGCCCTGGTCAATTTTTACATGAGCCAGCTGGGGCGTGCGGAGTTGGACAGGGCGTTGGCGGAGGGCAGTTTTGGTCTGCTGTTGACGATGCCGGCGGCGTCATTGGTGGTGCTGCAGGAGACTGGCAGTACGGCTGACACGTTGGCCTGGGCTGTGCTGGCAGGAGATGGGTTGGGGCGTGTCGCAGAGTGGGGGCTTCACCGGTGGGTGAAGCCGGATGAGTTGACTCCTGAACAGTTTGCTGCACTGGTTGCGCTCGACGACCCGGCAGCGGTGCAGAAGCTGTTGGCGTTGTCGTCTCCCAAACGGGGGGCTCTGTTGGCGTTGCCGGGCAGCACATTGGGAGATTTGGTGGCAGAACAAGAGGAGAGTGACCTGGATTGGTTTGCAGGGTATTTGTTGCTGCCCGACCTGCAGCAGGGGAAGCGCGCGGCAGAGAGCGCTGCAGAGATTGCGGCGAAGGTGGTCGAAGGGCGGCTGACGGTGGCAGAGCTGCGTTCCCCTTCACTGCCGGCGGCGCAGTCGCCGCTGACGGCTACAGTGGTGACTGCTGCCCCGCGTGCGCCTGCCGCTGCGGGGGGGCTGCCCATTCTGCCGGGTTTGGGGGTGCTGGCGGTCTTGGCTGTCGTCGGCTGGCTGGTTGCACGGCGCCGACAGCTGTCTCAACGCAAATCCTGAGCCTCTGCAGCGCGCGTGTTTGGAAAACTCGGCTGCACAATGGTTTTGTGGTATGCTTTCTGAGTGAATCAATTTCTACAGGGCTCAAGTCTGTCCCCATGACCTGGCTATATAAGGAACTGTATTCACACCAAAGTTGTCTTGCTGATTTGAAGCTGTAAAATTCAGTGTGAGTGGATGGAGGAGTGTGTGGGAAAGACGCTTTTTGAAAAGGTCTGGGACGCCCATGTCGTGGCGCAGGATGAGGGTGCACCGGCTGTGCTCTACATCGACGCGCATCTGATCCATGAAGTGACTTCGCCGCAGGCCTTTGGGATGCTGCGTGAGCAAGGGCTCAAGGTGCGTCGGCCAGACAAGACGTTTGCCACAATGGATCATGCCATCCCTACGCGCGATCTGGACATCGCCCTGTGGCCGGCAGATGCGGCGACGCAGGTGCGCACGCTGCGTGAAAATTGTGAAGCGTTTGGGGTGACGCTGTGGGATATCAACGGCCCCATCCAGGGAATCGTGCATGTGGTCGGCCCTGAAATGGGGGTGACGCATCCTGGCATGACGATCGTCTGCGGCGACAGCCATACCAGCACCCACGGGGCCTTCGGCGCCCTGGCTTTTGGGATCGGTACGAGCGAGGTAGGCCATGTGCTGGCGACCCAGTGTCTGCTGCAAAAGAAGCCCCGGACCATGGCGATCACGGTTGACGGCGAGCTGGGCACAGGCGTCACTGCCAAGGACATCATTCTGGCCATCATCGCCAAAAATGGGGCGGGCGGCGGCGCTGGCTATGTCTTTGAATACCGCGGCAGCGCGATCCGCAGCCTGAGCATGGCCAACCGCATGACGATCTGCAACATGAGCATCGAAGGGGGGGCCCGTGCCGGCATGATTGCACCGGACGAGACGACCTTTGCGTTTGTGAAAGGACGCCCCTATGCGCCCCAGGGGGAAGCCTGGGAGCGAGCCGTCGCCTTCTGGAAGACGCTGGGCAGCGACGCAGATGCTCTGTTTGACCGCGAGCTCCGGCTGGATGCCAGCCAGCTGCAGCCGATGGTGACCTACGGCACCAACCCTGGACAGGGGGTGCCGGTGACCGGGCGCATTCCGCTCCCCGAAGAGCTGGAAGATCCAGCCGAGCGACGCAGCCTGCTCAGCGCCATGGAGTACATGGGGTTGAAGCCGGGCCAGGCGATGGAAGGCCAGCCGGTCGATATTGTGTTTATTGGCTCGTGCACAAACGGCCGCATTGAGGACTTGCGCGAGGCGGCCAGGATCGTCCAGGGCCGACGTGTGGCGGACCACATCGAAGCGATCGTCGTGCCGGGCTCCAAGGCGGTGAAGGGGCTGGCCGAGGCCGAAGGGCTGGACCGCATCTTCCAGGAGGCTGGGTTTGAATGGCGTGGGGCTGGCTGCAGCATGTGTCTGGCCATGAACGACGACAAAGCGGGTGCCGGCAAGTACGTAGCCAGCACCAGCAACCGCAACTTCCAAGGGCGCCAGGGCCCAGGCGCTCGCAGCTTGTTGATGAGCCCGATCATGGCTGCAGCGGCTGCGGTCAACGGCCGGGTGGTCGATGTGCGTGAATTGCTCCGCTGAACAAACTGCCAGGATCGAGGAACGATTGTGATGAAACCCTTTACCGCTTTGTCCGCTGCCGCCGTGCCGCTGCGCATGGAAAACGTGGACACCGACCAGATTATCCCAGCCCGGTACCTGACCGCTGTGACCAAAGAAGGGATGGGTGCAGGGCTTTTCTCTTGGATTCGCTACAACCCGGACGGTACGCCCAAGGCCGATTTTGTACTCAACCGGCCGGAGTATCAGGGGGCTCGGATTTTGATCGCGGGGCGTAATTTCGGCAGCGGTTCCAGCCGAGAACACGCGGTCTGGGCTTTGACCGATTACGGCTTTCGCTGTGTCATTTCGCCGGGCTTCGCCGATATTTTTTACAACAACAGTCTGAAAAATGGCTTGTTGCCAGTGGCTTTGGCGGAAGAAGTCGTCGCCATGTTGTGGGATCTGGTCGAAGAAGAGCCTACAACCATCCTTCACGTCGATCTGCGCAGCCAGACGGTCACCTTGCCGGACGGCCAGCAGCACAGCTTTGCGATCGACCCCTTCCGCAAAATCTGCCTGTTGGAGGGGCTGGACGATCTGGGGTACATCAGCTCGAAAGAGGCTGCGATTGTGGCCTATGAGGCGCGGCCTGCCTACTGACCGCAACGGGGCACGCTGCCGCAACGGGGCACGCTGCGTCTCTGGGCTTGGTTTTGGGGCAAAGACAAGCCCTTTTTATCAGCCGGTCCGGCTCGCTGTTCTGTCGATTCAGCCTTTTTTCGATCAGACAGGATGCCGTTTCCTTGCTCTGGCAAAGGACTGCCTGTGCAAAATTCGTTTTTTTTACAAGCCAGAACGGCGACCGTGGCAGCGACCGTGGCAGCGACCGTGGCAGCGGTGCTGCTGGCTGGCTGTGCGTTGATGCCTGCGACGCGCGCCGAACAGAGTGCTGCCGAGCCGACCCCGACGCCGATTCCTACGGCGCAGATTGCGCTCAAGCCCACCTACCAGGTCGACCGTGGGGATGTCGTCCGCACAACGACCTTCTCCGGGCGGATCTCACCTGAGCGGGAGACTGAGCTCTTTTTTCAGACCGATGGCCGGGTGCGTTCGGTCTTTTTCAAGCGCAACGAGTCTGTCAGCGAGGGGGACGTGATCGCCGAGTTTGAGATCGACGCGCTCGAACGGGAGTTGGCAGCGGCGGAGCTGGAACTGGAGCGAGCCCAGGTGACGTTGGACGAGGCCCTGCGTGCCCTTGAGTTTGACCGGCGTGAGGCGCAGGCCCGGCTGGAGCGGGCGCAGATTCTGCTGGATGGGGCTGAGCGGGACCCCAACCTGGCGCGCGCCCAGGTGGCTGTCTATCAAAAAGATGTCGAACTGGCCCAGATTGCGGTCGAGCGGCTGGGCAGCGGTGTCAGCCCATTGCTCGAAAACGACCGGATCCGTGCCCGCTATGCGGTCGAGAAATTGCGCCAGGAGATTGCCGAGGCGCAGATCATCGCTCCGTTCGACGGGATTTTGCTTTCGCTGTCATTGACCCCAGGACAGGCAGTCAACGGCTACCAGCCGGTCGCCTCGGTAGCCGACGCCAGCGTCCTGGAGATCAGTGCGGATCTGCTCAGCAACCAGCTGCAGGAGCTGGTAGAGGGGATGCCGGTCACCTTTGTGCTCTCGTCTCGGCCAGGCCAGTCTTTGAACGGCACGATTCGGCGTCTGCCTTATCCGTTTGGCAGCGGCGGCAGCGGCCAGACGATCGAGGAGAAGGACAAAAGCACGCGCATTGCGATCGAGCAGCTGGCCCAGGACGACGTCTACGCGCTCGGTGACCTGGTTCGGGTGACTGCTGAGGTCGAGCGTGCGCAAGCAGTTCTCTGGCTGCCGCCGCAGGCGATCCGCAATTTCAGCGGGCGCCTCTTTGCGGTCGTGCAGGACGGCGACGTCCAACGGCGGGTCGACGTGCGCATCGGCGTAGAGGCGGCTGACCGGGTGGAGATTCTGGAAGGGATTGAAGAAGGCCAGGTCGTTGTCGGACCATGAACTTTCTACTGCGAACCTGGTCGACCTTGCAGATTGCACTCCGGCGGATCGCAGCGCAGCGCTGGCTGGCTGCCGCCACTGTGCTGGGGCTGGTAGCCGCCATCACCTTGATCATGAGCATTCCGCTCTACGCCGACGCAGTCTATTACCGTGTGCTGCAAGAGGAATTGGCCAAGGCGGGGCAGGGGGTCAAAGGGGACCAACATGCCTTCACATTTCTGTTTCGCAACATCGGTTCGATCTATGGGGTCAAAGATTGGGCTGAGATCGAGTCGGTGGACGACTATCTTTCGGGGGCGGCTGTCCAGCAGTTGGGCCTGCCGGTGCAGCGCACAGTGCGCTATGTCAAAACTGACAATTTTCGGTTTTTCCCGGAAGGGACGAGTCAGAGCTATGCCAGCGCTCAGGAGCCGTTGGCCTGGGTCAGTTTCAGCGCGCTGGATGGATTTGAAGAGCATGTGACCTGGTTGGAGGGGGGAATGCCCGCTCCGGCGTCGGCAGACCCGTCGGAAGCCTTTGACGTTGCAGTTACGGAAGCGTTGGCTGCGCTGCTGGGGATCCAGGTTGGGGAGACCTTCATGACCTTTCGGGTGGTGGAGGGCAGTGCTGGGGA
>JAPLGY010000355.1 GCA_026389955.1 Caldilinea sp.
GTCTGCTGTCGCACAGACAGGCAAACTGACCCTGGCAGCAACGCGGCGGGCGGTTCTATAGGCGAGAACCGCTTGCTGCCGGCAGCCAGAGATCCAACTTCTCAAAAAAGTGGAGGAGCCGACGGCTCCTCCACTTTTTTGAGAAGTTTCTTCGGCGGACAGGGAGCCCTGCACTTCGGTCAGACCAACGGCAGGGCTGCCACAGTTGCTGTGGACCCTGCTACGCTCACCGCAGTTCCAGGGAGGTGATAGGGCCGCTTGAGGATGGCCAGCGCCACCGGGGCAGAGAGCTGTGGGCTGAACGCAGCACTGGTGATCTGCCCAACCTCTCGCCCCTCTGCCCACACGGCCGCACCTGCCACCTGGCTTGTCTGAAGCTTCAGCCCAACCAGGCTGCGGGTGATTTTGTCGTAGGTCATCTGACGGGCGAGAATCTCCTGGCCCGTGTAACAGCCTTTGTTTTCCGCACAGCTCCAAGCCAATCCCGCTTCTAGCGGGCTGTACTCTCCTGTCAATTCAGCCCCTGGGGCAGGACGGCCCAGCTCAATCCGCCGCGCTGTATAGCTGGCTTCGTCGAGTTCGACAGCGTCCAGCTGGCAGCGCAGCGACGCTGCATCGGCGGCGGGCACGATGAGTTCATAGCCAGGCAGATCATACTCGGTCTGGCACAGCACGATCCGCTCCCCGTCTTGCAGCCAGTCGCCGTCGGTCTGCGGCAGACTGTGACAGCCCACACGGCTCAATGCCGCTGCAGCCTGCGGCCCGAGCACCCGCAGCCGGGTCACGGGCTGCTCAGGCCGGCTGACCCGTACTTTGTCCATAAAAAAGATCTGCCCGCGCAGGTGGCGTTCCAGGGCCGCCCCCTGCCCCGCTGTCGGCAGCAGCCACAGCAGGTCGCTGCCAGCCAACACAGTGAAGACCTGCACAATTTTGGCGGTCGGGCTGGTCAGAACAGTCACGCAGCTGCTGCCCGCACGCAGCCGCTTGATATTGTTGGTGGTCATTCGCTGCAAAAAATCGCTGCGTTCGACGTCGGTCAGGACAAGAAGCTCTGCGGCAGAGGGCGCCCACACAGCGGCCCCCTGCCGCAAAGCCGTGTAGGCGGACGGCCACTCTGGGTGAAGCTGCATCATGGATTTCCTCCAGTTTGGCGGGCAAATTCGACAATTGCGTAGAACATCTCCCGGCCCGCGTCGGTCAGATTTTCTCCGATGCCCAGGTAATGGCTGGCATCTTCGTAGTAATGGGTTGTGACCGCAATGCCCGCTGCCTGCACGGCCTGTGTCAGTTCATAAGCCTGTTCGATGCGCAAAATTTCATCAGCAGCGGTATGGATCACCAATGTCGGCGGCAATTCCTCGGCCACATAGACTGGCGAGTACATCAGGAAGGCCAGCGGATAGAGGTTGGGCGGGCCCAATGCTGGAACCAGCCAGGTATATGGAGGCGGAATCGTGATCCGTGCTGTGTAAAAGTCGTGCGCTGCCGAGAATGCATTGGCCAATCCCCCAACCGTCACCCAGCCCGTCAATTCGCCGCCGGCAGAACGCAGCAGACGGGCCAGGATGGCGCTGCTGAAGCTGCCCCCCAGCGCCAATACCCGGCTGGCGTCGACTGCTGGAAATGCCCCCTGCTGTGCCGCCGCCAGCACCACGCGTGCATCCTGCGCGTGGGCTTCGGCGTCCACCCCACGCGCGGCGACCGGTGAGATCGCCAACACAGCAAAGTGCTCGGCTGCAAAGCCCACACTCACCGTCTCCCAGTTGTCGACCGGCGAAGGGTAGACCATCAGCAGCAGTGGCAGACGCTGCTCGACAGCCTGTCCGCGCGGCAGATAGAGGCGCACCGTATCGACCGTCGCCCCTGCATAGTCGAAGGCATAAGACCGAACGTCGGCAGCAGCCCTGGCTGGAAAGTCGGCAGCGGCTGTATAAAAACCCGTCTGGCGCAGTTGTACGGCTGCTGCCAGATCCGCCGGCAGCGGAGCCGGCTGGTAGGGGGCAAGCACCAAAGGGGGAACTACCGCTGTCTCTTGCGAATGGACTACAATCAGTTTGGGCAGCCCCAGCAGGCCAGACAAGGCCGACTCGGCATACCCAGGCGCCACTGCCGCCGGGACATACTCGCCCGGCGGCACCCCTGCAAGCTGGTAGCTCCCGTCAGGCCCGGTCTGTGTCGCATGGGGCACCCCGTCGGGCTGAGCCACCAGCACCGTCGCCCCTGCGATCGGCTGCCCGCCGGAGGTATAGACAGCGCCGGCCAAGGCCCCAGGAGCAGCGTCGCTGACCGGCGGCGGCTGGGTTCCCAGCCAATGGGACAGCCAGTAACCCGCCACATTGGCCTGCGGCTGGCAGCCCGCAAGCCCCCCAATCAGCACTCCCCATACGACGACCCAGCCAACACCCGTCAGCCGGAAAGCCCTGTGCCAGGCCATCCATCTCCCTTCAGCGATCTCTGCTGGTTCGCTCACCGATAGGTCGGCAGCCAGCTGCCGTGTGCCTCGATCAGGTCATCAACCAGGTGCCAGATCTGGTCCAGGCTCAGCTCAGCTGCAGTGTGCGGGTCCAGCATGGCAGCATAGTAGATGTACTCACGCTTGCCGGTCAGCGCTGCCTCGACCACCATCTCTTGTACATTGACGTTGGTGCGCATCAAGGCAGCCAGATGTGGCGGCAGCGCTCCGATCTGGGTCGGCTGCAGACCATTTTTGTCCACCAGCACCGGCACCTCCACGCAGCAACCTTGGGGCAGGTTGTCGATCAGCCCCTTGTTGGGCACGTTGCCGTAGATCACACGCGGCTGTCCGGTCACAAGGCTGTGCACAATCAACGAACCATACTCGTGGCTGCGTTCGATCTGGTTGATATTCTCAAAGTCGTGAACGACCATCGGCATCTGTTCCGAGGGTACGCCCGCCTTGGCCATCGCCGCCGCAAACGCCTGGCTCAGGTCGATCTCCGGGCTCTCTAGTTTGCGCCGCATAAATTCCCAGCCGGTGATCTGTACCTCACAGCGTCGGAGATATTCGTCGAGCGGGATCTGGAACTCCTCCAGCAGTTCCGGCCGGTCCCGCTTGATAAACCACGGCACATATTCGCTGAAATGTTCGCTCGACTCAGTGACAAAATAGCCGACGCGGTTGAACAGCTCGTAGCGCACCCGGTTCCAGTCAGGCACACGCCCCTCGTCGAAAACACGTCGAATCTGGGGGTAGAGGTTCTCGCCGTTGCGCTCGAACTTGAGGTAAAAAGCCATGTGGTTGATGCCGGCGCAAAGATAGTTGATCTCGTCGAACGGCACACCAATATCCGCGGCCAGTTGCTCCGCCGTCCCCTGTACGCTGTGGCAGAGCCCGACAGTCTGGATGCTGCTGGCCCGGCCGATCGCCCAGCAGTTCATCGCCATGGGGTTGACGTACTGCAGAAAGGTGACATCCGGGCAGAGCGTTTCCATGTCGCGCGTGATGTCGAGAAAAACCGGAATCGTGCGCAGCCCGCGCAGGATTCCACCGATCCCCAGGGTGTCGGCGATCGTCTGGCGCAGACCATATTTTTTGGGGATCTCGAAATCGACGACGGTAGCCGGTTTGTAGCCGCCGACCTGAAACATGCTGATCGCAAAATTTGCACCAGTCAGCGACTGGCGGCGGTCCAGGGTCGCCTCAATGTGGGGGGTGATGCCAAAAAAATCGGCGATCTTGTGCGCGACAATCTCAGAGGTGCGCAGCCGATTCGGGTCAATATCGAAAAGGCTGATCGTGGCATCTTGCAACTCAGGATAGCTCAGGATGTCGCCGATCAGGTTTTTGGCAAAGACAGTGCTGCCCGCACCGAGAAAACTGATTTTCGTCATGGTCCAGCTCTTTCTTGGTAGTCGTCGGAATCAGCTGCGCGAGACAGCCATCTCACGCAGACGATCTGGGTCGACCCGGATCGCCAGCGCATCCTGGATAGAAACCCAGCCGTCGACGATCGTCAACGATCGATCGGTGATCTCCTCGCGCAGTTTAAGAAAAAATGACAGTTCAGAAGGATATTCGACTTCCGCGCGGCCCGCAAAGAGTGCGGCACGCGCGGTGCCAAGGGTGCTGCCCGCCTGGGACCCCACCATGATCCCTTTGCCGGCCTGGCTGGCCTGGCTGGCCATAGCCAGCGACTCTGTGTAGCCGGTGCGCGGGGTCTTGATGTTAAGAATATCGAATGTCTCCAGTTCGAGCTCACGCTGCAAATCGCGTTGGCTGAAAGCACTGTCGTCGGCAATGACCGGCAACAGCCCCTGGGCGCGCAGCGCCGCACGCGCCCGCACCTGCTCGACCGGCAGCGGTTCCTCGCAGTAGAGCACCCCCATCTCGCGCAGCGCAGCCAGCCGGCTGGCTGCTGTGGCGGGTGCCATCGTCTCGTTGGCGTCGGCGTAGAGCATCACCTGAGGACCCAAGCTCTCCTGCAGATCACGGATCCGTGCCACATCCTCTGCCCAATCGCGGCCTACTTTGACTTTCAAGACCCGCACCCCCTGTGCTACCACGCGCTCGGCCTCCGCCAGCACTTCGTCGCGCTCGCCGATTCCAAGGATGTAGCTGACCCGCACCGCATCCCAGCTGGCCCCCAGCCGCTCGGCCAGCGTCTGGCCCTCTGACTGGGCCAGCGCGTCGTGCACAGCCATGTCGATCGCCCCTTTGGCCGTCTGGTTGTTGCGCACCGCCCCCATGCACGCCCAGGCGTTCTGCGCCGGCTGGCCTACCAGCCGTGGCACCAATTCTTCGCGCACAATGGCACCAATCGTGGTGGCAGTTTCGCCGTAAATCGTCGGACGCGGGGGAGCTTCTGCTACCCCTTCGCTGCCGTCATCCAGCCGCACCTTCACCAGGACATGGCGCGCCTCCGCCATGCTGCTCTGGCTGCCCCAGCGCAATTCACCGTACATCGGCAGGCGAAATTCGAAGGTTTCGATTGCAGCGATCCGGGCCATATGCCTACGCTTCTTTTTGTGCAGAGTGTATCGTTCCAGGCACCTCTGCCTGGACAGTACATCTTCTTTGTAAAAAATTCATAATCTGGGCTGCCACAGCGTCAGGGGCTGCCTGGACGGTGTCGACCACCAAAGACCGCGAGGGAGCCCGAGCAGCCAGGCTGGCTCGTGTGGCCTGTGGGTCGTAATTGCGTCGCTCCTCACCCACGATCGCCAGCGCCCGGCGCAGCTCCGCTGCCGTCACCTCCCCACGCTCGACCAGAGCGGCCAGGGAGGCACCTTCTGCTGCACTGAACAGCAGCCCAACCTCCGGATCCACCCAATCCGCCCACTGCTGGCTGCCGACGGCCGACGCAGAGCTGTTGGCTGTCAGCTGGTCAAACGGATCCTGACGCCCCATCAGCCGCACCACCCGCACGACGTCGGGGGCATCCAACAGGACAAAACATGCCTGCGGCAGCCGCAGGGCCGCCCAGCTGACTTCATTCTCCCCGCGCAGCCCGTCGAACAGCCACAAACCGGGCACGGCCTCCACCCACAGCTGGCTCAACGCCTCGCCCATCCCCCCAGGGTGGTGCTGGCGGTACGCGCGCGTGTAGGCAAAGCGCCGCCCACGATCCGAGACGGGCTCGACCGACTCACCAGCCAGTTGCTGCATCGCAGGGATCATCAGGCGGTCGGTCAGCTCCCGGCGGTCGGGCAAAAGCCCATAGTGAAGCCCTGCCCGCCGCAGCGCGTCGAGGGTCGTACTTTTCCCGACGCCTGTCACGCCCACCAAAATCAGCAGCGGACAGGTTGCGATCGGCTGCCAGGCGGGTGTGGGGGCCACGCCGTACCCTACACCCGCCTGCAGCTGGACAAACTCCACTCCCTCCATAGCAGCCTCTGTCAGTCTTCCCCGTCGGTGGCTGGGTCTACCGCCCTGACCACGGCTTTGATCATCTTGTCCCCCTGGCGGATGGCGTTGACAGCGTCCATTCCGCTGACCACCCTGCCAAAAACCGTGTGACGGCCATCCAGATGAGGCTGCGGCGAATGGGTGATAAAGAATTGACTGCCGTTGGTATTGGGGCCAGCATTGGCCATCGAGAGATACCCAGTGCCATGTTTGAGAGGGTTTCCCTTCACTTCATCTTCAAAACGATAGCCCGGGCCTCCACGTCCGCTGCCGGTCGGGTCCCCACCCTGGATGACGAAGTCATCGATCACCCGGTGGAAGACGACACCGTCGTAGAAGCCCTCGTTGACCAGGAAGACAAAGTTGTTGACCGTCTTGGGCGCGTGCTCCGGGTACAGTTCCAGCACGATCGGGCCCCGGATCGTCTCAATCGTGACCTTATAAATTTTTTTGGGGTCGATCGTCACTGCTGGCGGAGTATTCCATTGTTTGGCACTCATTGCATCGTTTCCTTTTACAAAAATGGTTCGTATCCTGCTGCGTAGTGTAGCAGAGCCGGACAGGTTGAACAATTCAGAGAGCAGACAAGCTTTGCGCTGGCTCTCTGTTTTAGCGGTGCGGGCCAAATCCCCGCTACAATGGAGGGACTTGCGCGTTCGTCTGGCCCGGCCCATGCTGCCGCCCGCCATATTCAACCAGGAGACGTTGACC
>JAPLGY010000183.1 GCA_026389955.1 Caldilinea sp.
TATGAAGACAACCCTCATCGGCCGTCCCAAACAGATCAAAAAGCTGGAAACCTGTACGTTGCTGATCCTCGGCCAAAAAGCGCCGCCCACCATGCCCAAGGGGCTCCCCCCGATCCCCGATACCAGCAAGGCCACTATCGCCGTCTTCGTGGCCCACAAACAGTGGGAAAAAGTCGAGGCCGCACTCAAAGCCGACCCCCAGGACGAGGTGATTGTCGAAGGATACCCGGTCAACGACGCAAAAAACCAGCTCACCGGTCTGTGGGCCCAGTCGTGCAGCTCCAAAAATCTCCAGAGAGCCAAACGTGAGGCCCAGTCCAAAGAATAAAGAAAAGGCTGCCCAGCAGGATGTACGCTTTTTTTTTCGTTTCGGCAGGTGCCGTGCTCGGCGCCAACCTGCGTTTCTGGGTCGGCCTGTGGGCCACCCAACGGCTGAGTGGCACCTTTCCCTACGGCACGTTGATCGTCAATGTCGTCGGCTGTTTTCTCGCTGGACTTTTTTATGGCTTCGCTGGCCAGCGCGTCGCAGTGGCCCCTGAACTTAAATTGTTTTTTGTCGTCGGCTTTCTGGGCGCTTTCACCACCTTCTCCACCTTTGGCTACGACAGCCTTGCACTGCTGCGCAACCAGAGCTGGACACTGCTGGCCTTCAACCTGGCTAGCAACAATCTCCTCGGCCTGCTGGCCGTGTGGGGCGGGCTGACGCTCGCTCGCTCATTCACTCCTCTTCGATAATCTCGTACTTCAACGTGATCGGCGCTGCCTGACGCAGCATCGCCTGCGCCGGACAGTAGGTGTCCGCAGAAAGCTGCATCGCCCGCTCGACCGCAGCTGGGTCGATCCCCTTGCCACGCACTACGTAGGTCAGCTCGATCGCCGTGAAGACGTGCGGGTGCCCGCTCGCACCCTGGGTGCTCACTTTGACCTCAAAACTCGTCACCGCCTGACGCTTTTTGCGCAGAATTGAAATGACATCCATCGCTGTGCAGCCCGCCAGGCTGACCGCCATCAATTCCATCGGGCGAAACCCCCGATCCGCGCCGCCTACATCTTGCGATGCATCGAGCACGAGCGTGTGGCCACTGTCGGCAGTGCCCTCAAACTGCATCCCCCCCTGCCAGCTCACTTGTGCGTTCATTCGAGAATCCCTTCGTCGCTTGATTTAAAGTTTTGTGCCGCAACATTCCCGGCCCCCTGCTGCCGCCTGCAGACCAGACGGCAGATCGTCGATCTCCATTTTAGACGATCTGCCCAAAATCGTCTACGATCGTCCTGGCCCAAAAAGCCGACGCGCAGTCGAGCCACTCCCAACCCAAACAATACGAATCAAAAATCTGATAGACCCATCCCAAACCGCTAATCCACCGCAAAAGGAGTCAACTGTGAACTATCGACCCCTCGGACGCACCGGCGTCCAAGTCTCCCCTCTCTGTCTGGGAGCCATGAATTTTGGCGGGCCTACACCCGAAAACGAGTCGATCGCCATCCTCGACCGTGCCTTGGACGGCGGAATCAACTTCATCGATACCGCCAACGTCTACAATGCCGGCGAAAGTGAACGCATTGTCGGCAAGGCACTGGCTGCCAACGGACGTCGCGACCAAATCGTGCTCGCCACCAAGGTCTACGGCAAGATGGGCGATGGCCCCAATGAGCAAGGCGTCAGCCGCTACCATCTCCTCAAAGCCTGCGAAGATTCGCTGCGCCGACTACAGACCGACCACATCGACCTCTATCAGCTGCATCGCCCCTCGCTCACCGTACCCCAGGACGAGACGCTGCGCGCCTTCGACGATCTGGTCCGCTCCGGCAAGGTGCGTTTCATCGGCTGCTCCACTTTCCCCGCCTGGAAGGTGATGGAGGCACTCGCAGTCAGCCAGTCCTGCAACCTGGCCCGCTATATCAGCGAACAACCCCCCTACAATCTGCTCGACCGCCGCATCGAAAATGAGCTGGTGCCGCTGGCCCAGCAGTACGGGCTGGCCCTGCTCCCCTGGTCGCCGCTGGCCGGCGGCATCCTGGCCGGACGCTACACCAGCCGACAAGACTTTCCAGCAGGCTCGCGCGCCGACCGCACCAATGTGACCTTTCGCGACCGCATCACCCAGCGCGCCATCGACGTTGCCGCCGCTGTCAGCCAGATGGCAGCTGAACGCAATTTGACCCCTTCACAGCTCGGCCTGCTCTGGGTGATGGAACAACCCGGGATAACCGCCCCGATCCTCGGCCCACGCACACTCCTCCATCTCGAAGACGCCCTGCCCTTGCTCGACCTGAAACTGGCCGACAGCGACCGCCCCCTCTTCGACGCACTGGTTCATCCAGGCACCGCTGTCGCCGATTTTCACAACAGCAACGAATGGATGAAAGCCCGGGTGTTCGACAGCAACACCGCTGACCACAATTGAAAAACCATCTCCCTTCGGCTACAATCAACCACAGAAAGATCCCTACAGTGCTTTCACAGGTAGCTCTGGATTGGAGTGTTTTTTTATGTCAATAAGCGACACCCTTGCTCGGCCAACCCGCCTCCAACAGCTGGGCGCGCTGCTGCACAGCAGTTTTAACAGATTTGAAGAGAACTGGCTGGCCCCTGCGATCCACCAACTGTTTGTGCGCTACGGGGATCCGCGCCAAAAGCTTGTCCAGACACTCCAGGCAACCAACCAACCCGCCCAGCTCTCTCCCGCCGACCGCACCCTCAACCGCGGCCTGGCCATCACCGGCCTCTCCGCCGCCGCTGCCGTGGCCGCCCTCGTGTGGTCCGGGCCACTGCAGCTGCTCAGCCTGCCCGGGCTGGCCTACGGCAGCTGGCATCTCTATGCCGCTGCCTACCAAAACCTGCGCACGCGACGCCGCCCCGACATCAACCTGCTCATCGCCATGGTCAATACCGCGTACATCACCGGCGGCTACTGGGCGCTGGGCAATTTTACGGTGCTCTCCTTCTTCTTCAACGCCAAACTCCTGAACACCCTCCGGGATCAACAAGCCCAGACCTTGATCGACAACCTGGTCTCTTCCCAACAAAACGCCCACCAACAGGTTGACGGCGTCGCCGTCGACCGCAAGACCGCTGAGCTGCAGGTGGGGGACGTGGTTGTGGTCTACGCCGGTGAAATCATCCCGGTCGACGGACAGATCCTGCACAGCGAGTCCGCCGCTGTGGCCGAAGATATGCTGACGGGCGAGTCCCACCCAGTGGAAAAACAGACCGGAGATCGGGTCTTTGCAGCGACCTTGCTGCTCACCGGCCGACTGGAGGTGCGGGTCGAACAAGACCCGGCGACCGCCCTGGCCGGCCGGGTCGGCCAGCTCCTGGCCCAGACAGCTGACTACCGCAGCACCCACCAACTGCGTATGGACCAGCTGACCGACAGGCTGATGATCCCTACGCTGGGCGCCGCCGCGCTCACCCTGCCGCTGCTCGGCCCCTACCCGGCTGCCGCCATGATCGACCTCCACCCCTTCCGCCAGCTGAGCAACTTTGGCGCGATCGGCCTCCTCAATTCTTTTCTCTTCGCAGCCGAACACAAAATTTTGATCAAAGATGGCCGTACCTTCGAGCTGCTGCCGCAGATCGACACGATCGTCTTCGACAAAACCGGCACGCTCACCGAGTCGATCCCCCTGGTGGCTGCACTGCACACGCTGGGCACCACCACCGAATCAGAACTGCTGACCTATGCCGCAGCCGCCGAACAGCACCAGACACATCCGATCGCACACGCCATTCTGGCCGCCACCCGAGCACACAACCTCCCAGTTCTCCCCCTCGACGACGCCGAGCTGCAGGTCGGGCTCGGTGTGATCGCCCGCATGGGCGGCCACACCATCCACGTCGGCAGCGCACGCTTC
>JAPLGY010000475.1 GCA_026389955.1 Caldilinea sp.
CCAGGATCGAGAAGTTAGGGTTGGACTGTTCGATCTCGACGATCGTTTCGGTGGCTTGGGGCGCAGCAGTGCCGGTCGTTGTCGCCGTGACCGGGGCAGTGGCCGTGGTGGTGGCTGTCGTCGTCGCCGGGGTGGTGGCCGTGATCGTGGTGGCTGTCGTCGCCGGAGTGGTGGCTGTTGCCGTTGTCGTTGCAGCGACTGGGGTGGCCTGGGTGGCTGCCGCCGCAGGTTCCTCGACGGGCTCAGCGGTCGCCGCGGCTGTTGTGGTCGCCGTGGCTGCTGTGGTCGTCGTGGCTGCTGTGGTCGTTGCGACCGCGCCGATCTGTTCGCGAGTCGGCAGGTTGATCACCTGGCCGACCTCGATCACGTTGCAGTCGGTCAATTTGTTGAAGGCGCAGAGCTTTTCATAGAGTTTGTAGTCGCCGTAGATGTCGCGGGCGATGATCGCAAGGGTATCGCCAGAAACAACCGTGTACGTTCCGCCGGGTTCACCTGCTGCCCCTGAACCCGCAGCGGTTGTGGTGGCAGCGGTTGTGGTGGCAGCGGTTGTGGTGGCAGCGGTTGTGGTGGCAGCGGTTGTGGTGGCGGCAGCGGTGGCAGCTGTTGCCGAGCCAGCGGCTTCCTGGGCCGAAATCGTCTGCTGCGAACCATCGACCAGCACTGCGCTGGTCGCCGAGAGCTCGTAGGTGGCGGGGATGCGCGAGTTGTTGTAGACGATCACCGTATAGGTGCCGAGCCCTGGGGCAAAGAAGCTGGTGGTGCGTACATTTTCGTCGCCCGGTGTGGTGACACGGTTGCCATTGGCCACGGCAATGTCGCTGGCGTTCTCGCCACTCTGGTAGCGCACAAGCCCCTGTTCGTCCAAGACCCAGAAATTCAGCCGACGGGCCAGTTCCTGGTTGTCGCGTGGGTCAAAAGAGAGGCGCAGTGTGATCTCGCTGTCGCGCTGCTCTGGTTCCAACCCCAGATAGTGCTGTTCGTACTGCTCGTTCAGCTCGCCTTTGACGCTGCTGCTGCGGAACGGGCCTGCTGCAGGCGCTGTCGTGGTGGCTGGAGCCGGGGCAGCGGCCGGTGCCGCAGCGGTCGCCGTCGTCGCCGTTGTCGCAGCCACGGTGGTTGTCGCCACGGCGGTTGTCGCCACGGCGGTTGTCTCCACGGTGGTTGTCGCCACGGCGGTTGTCGCCACGGTGCTGGCAGCCTCTGAGGTCGCGGAGGTGCTCTCGGTCGCTGCGGCGGGGGCATCGACCTGATTGTCGTTGTCGACGATGATGCCGTTGTCGACGCTCAGCGTAAAGCGGGCATCGGTTGCAGAGTCGTTGTAGACGACGATCGTGTAGTCTGTGCCCGCAGCCCGAATGGAGGCGCCTTGCACATTTTTGTCAGCGGTGACGAAAAAATTGGAGTCTCCCATGGCCAGCTGGTTGCGTTCGATCCGTTCTCCCATGGAGACCGCAGCGACGTTGCCCGGGTCCAAAATGTAGAAGCCGACCCCATTTTGTTCTGGGTTGAGGCGGTCCCAGGTCGCCGTCACCGTAAAATTGCCTGGGTTGATGATTTCCAGCCCCAGCCACAGCTTGGCGAACTGTCCACCCGGAACGGTGCCGGAGACTTCTGTGGCCCGCACCTGGGAGGCAGGGGCAGATTGTTCGGCTGCAAATGCGGCCGGTGCCAGTGCAGTGACCAGAAGGGCTGTCAACAGCGCTGCTGTGAGCGCCAGACGCCAGTTTGATTGGTTCATCTTTTTATCCTCCAAACGACCCAACTTGATTGGACTCCCCACAAATGAATCTCCCAGTTTCCTGGCAGGTTTTTTAAGACACAACCGTGAAATTTGGGATCGTTCTCCGCCACAGCGGTTCCGCAGCGGGCCGATCCTGTCCATTATACTGCTGCTGCGAACTCCCTCCCAAATAAACGTTCCACTTTTGGCCGACAGGCCTGCGCCGCCGCAAAAGATCCGGCTCGGCGCTATCTTGGCGGCTGCGGGATCGCAGTCGGTGTCGGCGGCACTGCAACGACACTCCGTACATAGTAGTCCGAGGAGGTGTAGTCTTGTCGGACAATTTTCAGACGGAAATCATACGAGTCTTCGGCCATCAACCCCAGGTCCAGACGTGCCAGGTAGCCGTTGACGACCGGCTTGACGTCGCTGAACAGAAAATTCCAGGCCTCCGATCCTGCATAGGCCCAGTAGAGTTCCCAGCGCAGCAGGCCGGGCACTGCGGTGGTGCCCACCAGATCCACGACGCCGGTCACCCGGATGCGGTCGAACGGGAAGTAGAGGCCGGGCAAATGCAGGGCCTCGGCAGCCGGCTCTGCCGGGGCAGACACCGCGGCGGCGTTGTCCACCCGCAGGCGGGTCACATAATATTCGTCGTAGTTGCTGTCTCGGTAGACGATGCGCAGGCGCAGATCGTAGAAGCCATCGGCCAGTTGGGTGCTGTCCAGGGTGTAGATGGGAGACTGCCAGAACTGCTGGGAACTGCTGTACAGCCAGCTCCACTGGTCGCTGCCGCTCGGTGTGAGGAAAAGTTCGTAGCGCTCGAAGGGGTTGAAGGCACTTTTGTTGTTGGCGGTCGCGACGATGGCGACCTGTCCGCGCAGGATTTCCCCGTTTTGCGGCGCGTAAATCCCTTGCCCGTTGGGGAGAAAGCTGCGGAACCGTGGGGTCGGGGTCGCTGTCGGCGACGGGGTCGGGAAGAGGATCAGCGGCGAGAAGGGCTGGTTGGGATCGCTGGGGGTCGGATAGGGGGTCTGCGTTGGCGGCGCCGCGTTGCGCACCGCCAGCTGGCGCAGGAAACTCTCGCTGAAATGGCCGCTGTAGTCCAGCGCACGCAGGCGCAGATCGTAGAGGCCGTCGGGCCAGGCGTAGGCGTTGAAGACATAGAGCAGCCCGCTGCGGACGACCTCGCGGCTGCTGTACAGCCACTGCCAGTTCTCAGCTCCCGCCACGCTGATGTGCAGATCGTAGCGGGCAAAGTTGTCGATGACCGCAGTCCCAATCAGGGGGGTGAACCCCGCAACCACATCCTGGTCGGCTGGATGGGTGATTTCGTTGACCACCCGCAGGTCGAGGGTCGGCGTCGGCGTGAAACCGACGCCCGACGGAAAGGGCGTGGCATAAAAATAGGGGGTCCAGGTCGGTGTCCAGGTCGGCGTGGCAGGGTAGCTCTGCTGCGCCAGCCCAACCGTCGCTGTATCGGCAAAAACCTGGCGCGCCAGGTCGGGCACGGCCAGCACGGCCAGCACAAACCCTCCCAAGAGCAACAACCCCACACGCCGTAGATCGTGATGTTTCATCATCGTCGAGTATAGCGCTCAGCCCTTCCCAACCAAAAATCGCCCGTCTCACAACTTGTACAGACCTGCACACTGTCCCCCCCCCTCCTTGCCGCCATGTGAGGTTTGTGTGGCTTTTGATGGGGGTTGGGTGATGGTTTGCACATATAACTTCTGTTGGTCGATCCTTTTGTCTAGTTTTGCTTTGCAATCTATAGTCAAAGGTGTGACCTGTAGAGGGTTTGTGTCATGGGTCAGCTGGTCAGCCAGAGCACCTGGTAGGGGGTGAGCACGATGGGGTCGTTGCCCAGCTGGCTGGTGCGTCCGCTGATCAGGTCATGAAAGTGGTAGCCAAGGCCATAGAGGCGCACCTCATTGGGGGCGATCGGCTGGGTCTGTTCGCTGAAATTGGCCAGCACCAGCAGCCGTTCGCCTTGTGGGCCGGTGCGGACATAGGCGAAGAGGTGGTCGTTGCCGACCTGGAGGATCCGCATGGCATGGCCGGCCAAGGCGGGGGTCTCTTTGCGGCGTTGGATCAGATGGCGCAGTCCCTGGTAGATGCGTCCTTCGAGGGTGGTTGGGTCGTTGCGGCGTTCCATCTGTGCCCAGTCGATGCGTGGGCGGTGCACCCAGCGGCTGTCCTGGCTTTTGGTGGGTTCCTCGACGTAGCGGTAGTCGTTGAGGAGGCCGATCTCGTCGCCCAGGTAGATCAGGGGGATGCCGCCGATGCTGAGGATGACGGCGTGGAGCAGGAGGATGCGGCGCACGGCGAGCTCGATGCTGGCTGGGTCGCCGCTGTGCAGGGCGGCTTCCAGCCCGGCCAGCGACGCCTGGCTGCCTGAAATGCGTGCGTCTCCTGTGCGTGGATTTTCTTGGAAGGGGAGCCCGCGCGCAAAGCTGCCGGGGAAGCGGCCTGTGTAGAAGCTGTTGAGGAAGCGGCGGTGGTCGTAGCCGTTCACCCCGATTGCCTGGCTGTCGCCGTCGTCGAAGGTCCAGCCGATGTCGTCGTGGCAGCGGATGTAGTTGACCCAGGCGCATTCTGTGGGCAGGGCGAAGCGGTGGCTGAGCGACTGGCGCAGCAGGCGCACCTCCCGGGTCGCCAGGCTGTTCCACAGCAGGGCCATCAGCAGCGGGTTGTAGGAGAGCTGACATTCCTGCGCGTCGATGTAGCGCGTGACTTCGTCGGGGTGGACGATCGCTTCGGATTTGAAGAGCAGG
>JAPLGY010000278.1 GCA_026389955.1 Caldilinea sp.
GCTGGCTGCCAGCGACGGGTCCACTCCGAACGCCGTTAATGTTTTGATGCCGGGCGTGTCAAACGTTCCGATATAACCCGGGGCGGCGGGCAGGGTGGTCGCCAGATTGACCAGCCCATTCATCAGCATCAACACCAGAAAACTGGTTGTAAATTCAAAGGCGTGCATGACGAACCAGTATTTGACCGTTTCCAACAGCCAGATCAGCACGCTGGTCAAGAAGATCATGACCACATCGGAAGGATGGCTCAAGCTGCGCAGCCCCAGCATGAAGCGGTGGTACACGTTGTCGGCGGCCTGACGCAGCCGGCCGCGCAACAGCCGATTGGCGCAGATCTGGTAGAACCGCTCGAAGCGCTCGGGCTGGCTGGCCATCCACATAAACAGCACTGTTGCAGCCAAAAAAAGCATCGTCATCGCAACCACAGCGTTGCGAAAGACAGGAGGCATCGGTGCAAAGGGGAGCGCCAGAAACACAAAAAGCAGCATGACCAACCCGTCGGTGACCCGTTCGACCACAACGGTCGCCAGGCTGGTCGAGATGGCGATCTGGGTGCGTCGTTTTAACACATACGAACGGAGCAACTCACCCGCCCGCAAGGGAAAGACATTGTTGCCAAAATAGCCGATACAGACCATCGGAAACAAGGTGCTGACGGGCACACGTTGGATCGGACGCAACGTGTACTGCCAGCGCCAGGTCCGCACCCACAGCCCTATCAGATAGACAGCCACCCCAGGAAGAACCCACCAGTAGTTGGCCGTCTGCAATGTGGCAAATACTGTGGGCAGATGGAGGCCCGGCAACGCCCAATAGATAAAAATTGCGCTGACCAACAGACCGGTTGTCAGCTGTAAAGAACGTTTCAACCCCGGCTTCTTTCTTTCAAACATTGCAGAGCCATTGGTCAGAATAGCATAGACTTCAGGCTCCACCAAACCGCCCTGAACGCAATGATCCCCGCAACAAAATCCCACCTGCAACAAAACGAGGAACGTCTGAACAGACGTTCCTCGTTTTGTTGCAGGCGAACGGCTACCAGATTTAGTGCGGAGTCGTCAACATCGCAGGGGCGACGGCTTCTCCCAAAATCTCTTCCATCGCCATGACGTGCGCGCAGACGCCGCGCAACTGAAATTCTTCGCAGCCACAGGACCAGATGCCCCGGTCGTAACGGACAAGATGGTTGTGGTTGTCGCCGTGCAGCTCCACCTCGAAGCTGTGTACTTTGACACGATGGTCACGTTCTGCCGCATACTGCTTGGCCTTGAGAATTCTGCTCACTGCTGAGTCCATGATACGTTTCGTACCCTCCTCGACTGTCTGCTGGCTGAACCGGTCAGAATTCATTTTGCAAGGACTGTAGTATACGCCGGGGCAGACAGGCTGTCAAACAACTCGGCGTTGGGAGTGAGCGGCACAATACCTTTTTGCAGCCATCATCTCTGGCCGGCAGAGGTACTCAGGGGAGGGCTTGGATCCGGAAGCCCGGCGGAGTGGCTCCGCTCTCGTAGAGGAGTGGGAGGGCAAGCGGCTGCCCCAAGCGCTGCAGCTCGTTTTGCTGGCTGCGCAACACCTCCCCAATTTCATCGAGAGGCGCGCCGGGGTACAGCCCGCGCAACGCCTGAAGCGCCAGCCAGTGTTGGATTTCAACCTGCAGCAGCGCCCCGGCCTGGGCGGTCGGCTGCTCGTTGGCATAGGCCATCAGTACAGTTCGCAAAAAATGATGGACCTGATTCAGCTCGCCCAACAACGGCTCCAACTCAGCTTCCCAATCCGGCACAAGGGCAAGACCGTAGCCGCCCACAGCAACCCGAATTTGGGTGATCAGCCAGCCACGGCGATCCAACAACAGCCAAAGCTGCTGACCGCGGGTCATCTCCCCAGGGGCGGTGTAAAACTGGGAACGCGCCTGATCTTCTGCGCGCAACGCTTCAGCCAGCGCCGCACGCTCGGGCTCGATGTCGCCCCCTTCGGTCAGGACGATGCGGTCGGCCAGGATGTCTGCCGCCTGCTGGCGCAGCACAATTTTCTCCTGCGTAGCAGAATCGTAGGCGATCGGTTGGGGAAGTGCTGCCAAGGTCGGTGTGATCAAGATGCCGATCCCATCAAGATAGGGGTTGCGCACATAGTCGTCGAGCAACTCCGCCAGCGCTGTGCTGGCTTCGCTGCGCTCCGCCCCTGCTTCTATCTGCGTGCGCAGACCGGCAAACAGCGCGCTGCGTTGAGCCGGCAGCAATTCCGGCGCCTGAACGGCCAGGCGGGTGGCCTGGGTGGCTGCTTCAAGCGCCGCCGCAGGATAACCGGCCGCCTGGAGCCCCGCGACGCTCTGGGTCAACAGGCTCACCCGCTCCAGAAGCGGGATGGCATCGTGGAGAAGAGCGGCCGCAAAGACCTGCACATAGATTTGCCCGGCCGCAGCCGGCTCGTCGACGGCCAAATAGGCCTGGCCCAGGCTGGCGAGCCAGGCCGCCCATTCTACCGGCTTCATTGCGTCGCCAGCAAAGACCAGGAACGCCCGTGCCGTCTCCAGATGCCCCGCCTGAAGAGACTGGAGCGCCAGCCCCGCTACCGGGTCGCCGCCCAGTTCGCGCAGGGCCACCTGAGGCACAATCTCTTCGGTGCGAACCGCACGCAACGGATCGGCGTTCAGATCAGGCGGCGCACTGTCGCGCACGATCCAAAACAGCACCAAAGCGGCCAGCCCAATCGAGAGCGAAACCAGAAAGCCGAGCAGCAGCAGCCGTTCCAACCAGCGCCCAGGACGCTGATACGACGAAGAAGAATGGCCGGAGAATTCATAGCCCATGGGTACAAGTATACACCCTCCCTGCGGATTCGCCCAGAGATTTCAGAGCGAACAAGCCTGTGCGCGCATCTGCGCCCAGCAGGCTCCGCCAAGGAGCCCTTCGATTGCACCATGACTTCCGTTCGTTCAGCCTACGCTGGGCGGAAACGTGTGGCCGCCAAGCTCGCTGCAAGTTATCCTGTTCTGCAGGCAATTTGGATACCTCTTTCTCAATATGCTAAGATTTCAAACTGACCGTTTCCCAAATCTCACTGCTTCGATTTGCTTGATGGGAAAGAGAACCGGTACTTTGATTGTCAAGGAGTGAATATATGCAGAACACCCGACTTGAACGGCGCTCATCTTCGAGCAGTACAGGTCGGCTGCTTGAAGGCCCAGCAGCCTGGCTGATGACCTTTGTCCTGATCCCCGGATTGCTTGCGGCGATCCTGCTGTTGCCCCCCATCAGTCTTTTGGATCGACTGCAGTCGTTTACGCTCGAACGAATCAGCGCCAACACCGGCGGGGCTATTTTGGACCCCGACGGCACCATCGTCAATTTTCCCGCAGAAGGCGTGCTTGCCAATTTTCAGGCCAAGCTCGGCAGCGTGCCGCGCGCTGATTTTGTGGAGGGACGGGCTGGCGACGATCTGTACACGGCCGCGCAAGCGCTGCCCGACACCCTGATCTCCAAAAGCCCGGTCTACCAGATCGAAACGCGCGGCCGTGATCCCCTGCAGGCGATCGTCACGATCCCGATCCCCAACGACAGCCTGCCGTACGAGACGTTGGCCGTCTACGAATGGACCGGCGAGCTCTGGCAGAATCTGCCGGCCCGTGTCCTGCCCGATGCCGACGTGATCGAAGCCCGTCTCGACTATGTGCCGAAGACGTTTATGGTGGTTCAGACACTGCCTGGCGTGCCTGCGGTCACTCTGAACCTTGGCCTGGAGGGCCAGCTGCCAGAAGGTGCAGTCGTGACCAACGAGGCGCGCGGCGTCCTCAACCTGCGCGGAGATGGCGGTCTCGACGGCCAGGCCCCCCCCAATACTGGAAATACGGTGCCGATCATTACCAATGTCGAAGCGCAGA
>JAPLGY010000248.1 GCA_026389955.1 Caldilinea sp.
CCTGCTTCCCAAACGCCGCAATCGGACCAATCCACGCGTCGTCAAACGTAAAATGTCAAAGTTCCACCTCAAACGGCCTGAACACGCTCGCTCCCCGCAGCCAACAATACCGTTTCGCGAGGCGGTAGCCCTTATTTGAAAGGTCTTGGGGCTAGTCTACTGTTCTGACCAGACCGCTATCAATAATTGCGGAATCGGTCGTAAGCAGAGGCAGACCAAGTGCCAGGGCTGTGGCCGCGATGATGCGGTCAGATAACTCAGGCACAGCAGCCGGACCAAAGGCGCGTAACGCCTTGACTACCGCAAGGTCCAGCGGCGTCACATAGAAATTGGCGTCTGGCTGCTCGGATAGCTCAAACAGCTGGGCAAGCACATCATCTTTCACCTTTTGCCGTTGCAGCAGAAACACTGCCTCAACCAGGACGATGCTGGGTACGATCACTTGCGCGCGGCCATCCTCAGCGGCGTCAAGCACACGCTGGACGCCGCTGAGGCAGCCGCCGATCCTCACTCAAATGCCACAGCAGACACTGCGTATCAGTTACATATTGTTTCATGCCTCGGTCTGCTCAACTTTGCGCCATAGGTCGCGTCGCACTTCGGAAAGCATGTCCGGTGTTATCTCGTAACCGGCGAGGATACCCCGGAGATGAATGTGACGCATGCCGTTGCGCGCCTCGGCTTCTGGCGTGTTTTGCGTCTTGAAGCGCAGGAATTCGATGAAGTTGTCAAGTTCGAACAACTCCTCACTCGGTAAGGTGCGGATTTTCTCGAAGATCTGTTGGACGCTAATCGCGGGACTGACCATGCTCCCTCCTCTTTCCATGAGCAAGCCGTTGCAGTTGAGATCGATTTCACGCGCATATCAGCCTGCCACGCATTATACACCGTAAAGCTGGGATCACTATGCCGTTTGTTGCCGCGTCGCAGGTGGTACTCGCGGTCTTGGGTGCGCCAGGCTTGCCCCCAGGAGTAGACTGACGCCGAAGAGTCCACTTATGCCCTTGCATCCAGCTGATGCTTCTCCTTGAGGATTTCGCCGCGAATGTCACGGCCCGTTTCGATCAGTTCCTCAAGCGTATAGGATTTGCCCTCAACCTCTTGCTGTTCCTGCAAGATCGACTTCATCTCGATCAGCAGACGGCGCAAGCGGACGACCTTTTGGTTCTCCAGCGTGGTAATGAGAATGCCATCCTGGGTGCGCACAAAGGCCACCTGGTCGCCCGGCTCGATCCCAAATTCGGCGCGCAAGTCGGACGGGATGGTGATCTGTCCTCGTTTTTGCACGGTGGATAGTTGTGTTGTCATAGTTGATCTTCTCCTATTGTCATACAAAATGCATGACAATCATACTAAATCTAGGATCAACTGTCAATGACCTGCAGACTAGATCTCAGGGCAATCGCGTCTGAAATTTGACTGGGGGGTGATTCAGCGTAGGCTTTGCTAAAGAGACGTAAGCAGCAAAGGAGGCTGAATCATGGCGGGCGACAGCGGCTGTGCCTGGTGGCTGTAGCAGCGTCGGCCCCGCCTAGAGGCTGACCTGGTGACACACGCGACCGCACAGGCAACGAAGGTTGAGGACGAGCGCACAGCCAGGCTGCGCGCCGGCATGGGCAGCAACGTCGAATGGAGAGTGGAGAAACTATAAAACAGGCAATCTTGAGTGCGGCGCTCGTGTCGTCATTACGAAGCCAAAGCGCGCATCAACGCCGATGCCCAGCGCGACGTGGCCCGGATCAATGCGGACGCTGAATTGGTGCGCAAGCATGACTATAAGTTCCTGCACCATCCCCCGCCGCCGTATGGCGACGACAGCGTCGATGTGATGCAAGTTGACCAGCAAATCGGCACCTATCCCGACCAGGACCGCGCTTATGCTGCGGCCCAGCGGGACCTGGCGCCGCAGCGCGACGATGTCCAGCCAGCCCAACTGGCGCCGCCCCTGCCGGACGCAAGCGCCGACTCTAGCCTGGGCGAAGCACGGGAGCGGCCGCTGCCCGATTGGCTGGTCGAGGAGCCGGAGTTGCTGGCAGCGGTCCCGGCCCTCCCGGTCAGCCAGCGCAAGGGGTATGACTCCGATGAATGGTACACCCCGGCGTGGGTCATCGACGCCGCCAGGGCGGTGCTCGGTCAGATCGATCTGGACCCGGCCTCCTGCGCCCGTGCACAGGACGTGGTCAAGGCTGGCCACTACTGGGTGCGGGAAGATGATAGCTTGCAGCAGGATCAAGCCTACGTTGCGCGGCTGGATGCGTTCTTCCGGACGCAGGGGGGGCTTCAGTTGCCACCGTGAGCCGTGAGGACCGACGGCTCGGTATCGACCGCATCTTGCGCCGTAACGACGGTGAGCGTGGATGCTGCTTGGTGAGTGGTTTCTGGAAACCGCCCGCACCAAGATTTGCGTGACGCCTTTTGCCCGCTTGATGGCTGAATCAGCGGCGACGTGACGCAAGCGGACTTCGCCAGCAGTATCAAAAGTGCGCATGAACCATTTGATCACCGGAATCTACGTCTTTTCTTCTACAGTTGGTTTTCCCTCATTTTCTGCTTAGGCTGACCTTGGATTGCCAGATCCATTTTGCCTAGTAGTCCAATTTGACAAATCCAGAAGACTTCGTCCATAGTAAACGTGAGGTGTAGATTTCACCCCTGAAAGGTGTTAACCCATGCACAAAAATCGACTCTTTGGTGCTCACGGGCGGCGTGAGCGGCACGGCAGAAGGCGGGTTGGACGTGCCCCACGCCGAAGCCCGGCAGAGCATCGACGCCCAGGCAGCCTGTGGCAAGATCCAGCCCATCTTCGACCGCGAGACCATCACCTGGCAGATGACCGATCACTTCGGGATCAACCACCCTGCGTTGGGGCCGGAGCAGATCTGTTATGCGCCGCAGGTGGAGTGAGCGATGACTGGGTGGCGCCCTCGCCACGGATGATGGCTTGACCCTGGCTTGAGGAGGCTTGTGTCATGTGGCAGCTACGGCGGGTACTGGCCGACGGCAGGTCAGAGCACTATGCCAGCGAGCTTTTCGAGTCGAGTTCGCGCACCCTCATCGTGATTTTTGCTGTGCTCTATCTCGGCTGGCACTTCTTCGCAGCTGCGACCTGGCCCGCCAGCGTTGGGCGACAGATGTGGTTGCCCACTGCGCTTTTTGTGCCCCTCGCTGGTGCGGCCTATCTCCTCGTTGCACGTCATTTCCTGATTGCCCAGCTGGTCTGGCTGGCGTGTCTCCTGGTGACCATCACCGTGACGATGATCACCTTTGGTCTTGCGGAGCTGGCCATCTTCTTCGCGCTGCTGCCGCTGATGGCGATTCTGACCATTGGCTGGCCTGCGGCGGTGGTCACGGAGCTTGCTGTAGCGTTGGTGCTGGCATGGCTGATCAAGGCCGGCACGATTGGCGCGCTGACGGGCAGCATGAGCCTGACGGTGCTCGTGAGTGGCGTCTTGCTGGGCATCGTGGGCTGGATTACCGTGCGGACGCTGTTCACTGCCCTGCAATGGGCGCTCAGCAGCTGGGAAGTGGCGCAGAGCACGGCGCGCAGCGCGCGCGAACACCGTGCTGGGCTGCTTGAGTTGAACATCCAGCTCGATCGCGCCAATCATCAACTAGACAAGGCAAATGCAGCCCTGACCGCGGCATGGCGGGTGGCGGATGAAGCCGAGCGGTTCAAGACGGAATTCATCACCAATATCAGCCACGAAATGCGGACGCCGCTCAACCTGATCATCGGCTTCAGCCAGATGATGGTGACGTCGCCGGAAAGTTACGGTGGCAAACCGCTGCCCAGTGGCTATCGCAGCGACCTGCACACGGTCTATCGGAGTGCGCAACACCTGCTGGCACTCGTAGATGACGTGATCGACCTGACCCGTATCGATGCTGGCAAGATCCCGCTGGTGCGCTATGAGATCGAGCTTGGCACGCTGGTGCAGGAAACAGCCGAGATCGTGCGCAAATACATCGCGGCGAAGGGGTTGGAATTGCGGCTTGAGGTCGCCCCTGGCCTGCCAACTGTCTGGGCGGATCGCCAGCGTATCCGGCAGGTGCTGCTGAACCTGCTGACCAATGGGGCCCGCCACACGCGCCAGGGCGGGATCACAGTCACCATTGTGCGCCAGAATGGGGAGCTTTGTGTCCAGGTCCGCGACACTGGCCCCGGGATCGCGCCCGAAAATCAGAAGTGGATCTTCACACAATTTCATACGACCGAACAGCCAAGTCCTGAATGGCACAGTGGGAGCGGCCTGGGGCTGCCCATCAGCAAGCAGTTGGTAGCCCTGCATGGCGGCAGGATGGGGCTGGAGAGCGCACTGGGCGAGGGCAGTTGTTTCTGGTTTACCTTGCCACTAGAGCAAAAACAGGATGGGACCGAACTGACCGCGATCCTCGGGCGCGAACAGCCGCTGGCGCAGGCCAGTGGGCGACGGTCCGTCGTACTGGTCAACGCAAACCCTGGTCAAACCACACCTTTGCTCCGGCGCTACTTGGAGGATATCGAGGTGATCGCGACGTCGAGCTGGGGCGAAGCCAGCGAGCTTGTTGCCGAGATCGGGCCGGTTGCCTTGCTCTGCGATCAAGATCCACCTGACGACTTCCCGGCTGGCAAGGCGCCGTTGATCCGCTGCCCGCTGCCCAGCACCAGCGCAACCGGAGGCATTCAGGGCGTCAAGGCGTTCTTGCGCAAGCCGGTCGATCGGCTCGAATTGCTTGCCGCCGTGGACAAAGCCGCGCCGGATCTCCAGCATGTGCTGATTGTGGACAACGATCCGGCGGTCGTGCGCATGTTTCGCAGAATGCTGGTCGGGCGGGTCTTGCCACGCGATTGTCATGAAGCATGCGATGGGACGGAAGCGCTGCGGTTCATGCAGACAACGAAGCCTGACCTGGTGATTCTGGATTTGATCATGCCGGCTCTGGACGGCTATGGTGTGCTGAAACAGATGGCACAGGAGCCGACGCTGGCCGACATCCCCGTGATTGTTGCCTCGGCCGTGGGACTGGATGGGTATGACCTGAAGGTGACGGGACCCATCCGGATTGAGCAGATGGAGGGCATTGAACTTGGTGCGGTGATTCAGATCCTCCAGGCTACCCTGGATGCCCTCTCGCCGGGCTGGGCGCAGCCTCGATCCAGCGGGCAAGCGTCGCGTGCAGCGCTTCTGGCGTGAGTGGCTTGGCAAGGTAGGCATCGGCGCCAAGCGCCATCGCGAGTTGTGGCTCCCGCAGGACGGAGCAGACGACAAACGGCACGCCAGCGGTATGGGGCGTCGATTTCACATAGGCCAGAAATTCCCAGCCATCTTCATCGGGCATCATTACATCCGACACGATCACATCGACCGTATTTGTCAGCAGGAACTGTTTTGCCAGTGCCACCGTAGTTGCGCCGACGACCCGGCAACGGCTCCCTGCCAGGTAGCGGCTGATGAGGCTGATGAACCCTTCGTTGTCGTCGACAACGAAGACAGTCACTGAGTCGGCTGGCTGCCAAAGGAGCTGGGCGTGCCAGTGACCCTGCTGGGACATCGTGACACCCTCACGCACCGGCGCTGTCGGCGCCGTGCTGCCAGGTGAGGCCGCACGGGCCATCACCAACACGCCGATGCCGGTTTCTGTGTGCAGGCTGCTCAAGTCCACTTGCCCATACGGCACCAGGTCCAACGCATAGGTCAGGGCGCCAAGAATTGCCTGGCGCGCCATCACCCGGTCAGCGCGCTCCGCCATGAGTTCATGGCGGAGCGAATAACGAATCTCGATGTGCTTGACTTCGGCCAATGATTCGAGCAAGGGGCGCAGATTCAGCAAAACTTCGCCCAAGTCCACGGTCTGGGACTTGGATTGCCCGCGCAGCCGTTCCATTTCCGTGAGGGCTGCCTCGCGGCGCGAGCGCGGCCCGTCCGCCGCCGTTGCATCTGCGTTGGGCGGGCTGGCGGCGCCGTATTTTTGCCACAGGAGATCGACAATCGCGTCCACCATGCGCGCCTGTTCCTTGAAGAACTGGCTGCGACTGATGGCAAGCTCCGTCATTGTATCGGCCGGGCTGAGCCCTTCGATGTAGCGCAGTTCGAGAATGCGAAACGCACGCCAGGCGGAAGATCCCTGTTGCGCGGGGGAGAGCGGTCGCATGGCGTCAATGGCATTCAACAACACCTCGCGCAATTGTTGGCTGCGGTCGCGTTGGGTCGTGGTCACGAGCGCGGCCAGGGGATGGGACTGAAGGTACGGCACATCGTAGAGATGGTTCAGCGCACTGCGCACCCACTGGTTAAACTCGTCACGACGGGCTTGCGCGGCCTGAGCCGCCACCAACTGTGAGACAGATTCGAGACTCATAGGAGACTTTTTCAGTTGCCGCAGGTACAGGTAGATCGCTAAAATGGAACTGACTTTCATTGTAGCTGCTCGTAGATGTACGTGCAAGCTGCCCGCGTTTTTCCGATTACCAACAGGAGAAGGTATGAAAAACAAAAGCACCCGCATCGGGTCCAGTGCTGCCTGGATCGCTGTCCTCATGTTGTTGAGTCTTGTCTTGGCCGCTTGTGCACCTGGAGCGGTTGCGCCCGCGCCCTCAGCGCCTGCCGCCGAAGGTGAAGGTGGTGCGGCCGCCGCTGGTGAACCGGTTGAGCTGAGCTGGTTGAGCCACACCTATGAGCCGTGGAACAACGCACTGCAGGCCCAGGCCGACCAGTACATGGCTGAGAACCCAGGCGTGAGCATCGTCTACAGCCAGGTGCCGCATTCCGACCTCAACACCAAGATCGCCACGTCAATCGCCGCCGGCGAACCGCCGACCATCATGGGTGTCTATGGGCCTTGGATGCCCCAACTGCTGGCCGGCGGCGCGCTCGCCCCCGCCCCCGACTGGGTGCTCGAAGATCTGGACGCCAACTTCCCGCCCGTCATGAAGGAATCCGCAACCTATGACGGCAAGGTCTACGGCTACGTGCAGCACATCGGCATTCACCTGCCCATTATCAACACGGCCATGTACGAGGCCGCCGGCGTCGAACCGCCCAACACCTACGAAGAGTTGGCCGCCGTGAACGCCAAGCTGGATGCGCCCGACGGTTCAGTGTTTGGGATAGACCTGGCGACGAGCAAGGATGGCAGTTGGAATGTGTTGCACTGGTCCGCGATTCTGAAGGCCTACGGCGGCCAGATTCTCAACGACGACGGCACGGCCGCAGCCTTCAATACCCCGGAAGGGCTCGAAGTGACCAATGTCTACCGCT
>JAPLGY010000534.1:0-14375 GCA_026389955.1 Caldilinea sp.
GTTGCCAACCAGTTTCATCGCAGCACCGCGCGCACTGCCCCCCATATAATGGGTCGTTTCACTCAACAGTTCCAGCAACGGCAGCACCTGTTCATACACCTCCCGCTTGCCCCCCACCACAATCCAGAGAGCACCGTTGGCAGCTTCATTTTTGGACCCAAAAACCGGCGCATCCAAAAAATCTACACCCTTTTCCGCAAATGCGACAGATTCCTTACGGCTGGTGTCCGGGTGCACCGTGGTCATGTCCAGCACGATCTGACCCGGACGGACCGCATCGATCAGCCGCCCTTCTCCCCAGACCAGCTCTTCCACCGCACTGTCGTCGCTCAAACAGTACAAAATGACCTCTGCGTCCACCACAGCCTGTGCAGGCGTTGCCGCCTGCCGCGCGCCCTGGGCCACCAACGGCGCACACCGCTCTGCCGTGCGGTTCCAGACCGTCACGCGGTGCCCCGCCTTGATCAGATTCGCTGCCATCCCCCTGCCCATGATCCCAAGCCCCAAATAGGCGATCGTGCTCATTTTTGATTGCTCCCCGGAAACTTTTGCAAAAGACCCCGCCTGCACGGTCGAGGTTTAGAGACTGCACACCGCTAGATTGCTCAGGTCGCCCGCTGTTTGCGCCGCTCCACGTAGTCGTTGACCACCATCACGGCCAACAACAGGCCGCCCCAGGCAAATTGACGAAAGAAAATCGCCGCACTGGAACCGGAAAGTTCCAGCATCAGCATGTTGAGACCCGTCGAAAGGAACTGGATGGTCAGCACGGAAAGCACCAGCCCCGCCACTGTGCCAAACCCCCCTGTGTAGCGAATACCCCCCAAAATCGCAATCAGCACGGTCAACAAGATAAACGAAGAACCATATTCTGGCTTGGCCGAGTTGACACGCGCCAGAAAGATGATCCCAGCAATCCCGGCAACCACCCCGGCCAGCCAGTAGGCACGCATCAACACTTTGACGTCGTCTATCCCAGAAAAAAGCGCCGCACGCAGGTTGGTGCCCAACATGTAGACGTTGAAGCCATAGCTCGTGCGGTTCAAAAGCACAGCAAAGACAACCGCCAGCACCACAAACACAAGCACAGGGATGGGAACGCCGGCCACCGCACCGTTGCCGATGAACGCCAGCTGCGTCGTCGTGATCGCCGGTCCGCCGGTGATCACATACGAAAGCCCCGTATACAACGAGCTCGTGCCCAGTGTCGCCAAAATCGGCGTGATCCCAGCCCGTGCCACCAACAGCCCGTTGAGCAACCCACAGGCCGACGCCACCACCAGCGCAGCCAACATGGCCAGCGGGATCGACAGCTCCAGCGCCAAACCCGCCCCCCCCTCGCCCGACAGACGGGTCAACAACAGCGCAGCGGCAATCGCCGACAAATTGGCGGTTCCGACGATCGACAGGTCGATCCCCCCCGTCAGCATCGTGATCATAATGGCAAACGCCAGAATCCCAAACTCAGGAAACTGGACCGCCATCGACTGCAGGTTGCGGATACTGAAGAATTTGTCCCCCAATACCAGGCTGAACCCGACAAAGATCAACAGCGTGATCACCAACAGACGCAGCGCCTGACTGTCGCCTACCAGACTCCATACCGGACGTTTTGTGCTCTGCCCCATGTTTTCCTCCCCTACGCTTCTGCCCGGTGATAGCCCCGTTGGCGGACACGCCGGGCCTGCAATGCAGGCAGCCCTGTACCAATCAGAATGATCAGACCGATCACGACTCGCTGCCAGACGGTCGGTACGCCGATCAGCACCAGGCTGTTGCTGGCGATCACCACCAAAATGACGCCCAGCACACTGCCCAGCACACTCCCCCGCCCGCCGGTCAACTGGGCTCCCCCCAGCACCACCGCAGCAATCACGTTCAGTTCCATCCCGACAATATCCTGCGGATTGGCCTGCCGCGCCAGAGACCCAAAGGTCATCCCCGCCACCCCAGAGAGCAGGCCGACAAAGCCATAGATAAAGTACTGGATGCGTGGCACATTGAAACCAGCCCGTTCAGCCGCCTCTCTCGCCCCCCCCAACGCATAGACACCCCGCCCCAGCATGGTGTAGTTGAGCAACAGCCAGACCAACACGATCGTCCCGAGCGTGATCAAAATCGCCGGATGCAAATTGGCGACGCCGCGCGTCAGCGGAACCTGAATCAACGCCGAACGGGCAAAGGCTTCCATCGCCGCCGGTACATCGCGAATGATCTGGTTGCCGATCGCAAAGAGCAAAAACCCGTGAAACATGCTCAGGGTGCCCAACGACACGATCAGGGTTGGCAGACGAAACGGACGATCGTCGCCGCCACCAACACTTCGTTTCTGCGAAAGAGTCGACTCACAGGCTTCAGTCCTCGATTAGTTTTGCGGCCAGCGCATTTTCATTGGTTTGACGGGGCAGGATCTCCTCGACAATCGTGCCGTTGCGCATCAGCAAAATGCGGTTGCAGATCTGCAGCAGCTCTGGGATATCATCGGAGATCACCAACAGCCCCATCCCTGCACGGGCCAGCCGCTTGATCAGTTCGTGCAGTTCATTTTTGGAGCCGATATCCACTCCCACCGTCGGGCCGTTGAGAATCATCAGATGGGGTCTGCTGGCCAGCCATTTGGCCACCACCACCCGCTGCTGGTTGCCGCCCGAAAGGGTTTTGACCGGCAGATCCGGATTGGCCGTCTTGATCCGCAAAGAAACTACCCAGTCGTTGATCTGCCGCCGGACTTGAAGCGGATCAGTCAACCCCAACCGCCCACGCAACGTCTCGATCGTACGCACCACCATGTTCCGCCCGATCGACTGCTCTAAAAAAAGCCCCTCAGTCAAGCGATCTTCAGGCACATAGCCGATGCCGTGGGCAATTGCATCCTGCACCGACCGGATCAAGGCTGGCTTGCCATCGATTTCAATGTCGCCGGCTGTCATCGGCAACATCCCAAACAGTGCCAGAGCCAGTTCGGTCCGCCCTGACCCCAACAGCCCGGTCACCCCGACGATCTCGTGTGCCTGCAACGCAAAGGAGACGTTCTGCAGCACGCCAGGAACCGCCAGCCCGCGCACACGCAACAGCGCCGTCTGGCCAGGGTCAGGCGTAAATTCATAGGCATTCTCCGCAATGCGCTGGCCGGTCATCTCATAAATCAGACGGGCCGTGTCGTATTCTCTGGCCAGGCCGGCGCTGACTACCTGCCCGTTGCGCATCACCAGGATCGACTGCGAGATCTCCAACACTTCGTTGAGTTTGTGGCTGACAAATAAAAAGGCGATCCCACGCCGCTGCAATTTGCCGATCACGGTGAACAACGTGCGAATTTCACGCTCGGTCAGCGCACTGGTGGGCTCGTCCATGATGATGAGCCGGGCATTTTGACGCAACGCCTTGGCAATCGCAATCAGCTGTTTGTTGGCCACCGACATCTCGTCGACCCGAGCGTCGAGGGGCAAGTGCACCTCAAGCTGGCCGATGGCTTCCTGAGCCACCTGGCGCACATGGGCCCAGTTGACGAACTTCCGCCCGGCCGCCAGCTGCTCGTTGAGCGCAATGTTCTCAGAGACGGTCAGGTTGGGGAAAAGCGAAAAATCCTGGTAGATCACCTGAATCCCCTCCCGGATCGAGTCGATCGGGTGCAGACGCTCGTAGAGCGTGCCGCCAATCTCTACCGTGCCGCTGTCTCGCGGGTATACCCCTGCAATGATCTTGATCAAAGTCGACTTGCCACAGCCATTCTCCCCAACCAGGCAGTGGACAGTGCCCTCTTCCAAGGTCACGCTGACATCCTGCAAGGCGCGCACACCCGCAAATGATTTGTGAATACCGGCAAGACGTACAATTGGTTTGGCCATGAATGCGTTGCCCTGGCAAGAAGCCGGTCGCAGCACGACCTGCAACCCGGCGACCGAAAAAAGATTTTAATTTTTGGGGCAGACCAGCCAGAGAGCTGGTGTTTCAGATGACAGCGAAACACCAGCTCCCCCCCTGCTACAGAACTGCGCGCAGTTCTGCGGCTTTAGAACGGATAGTCGCCCGCTGTTTCTGCGTCGACATAGACCGGAGCATTGCCGTAGAGCACATTCTCCCCAACCAGCAGCAGGTTGTCGTAGCCTGCGATGCCCAGGTCGGTGCCGTTGCCGATCGGCTCACCCGCCAGGTGCATCTGCGCCAGCTTGTTGCAGGCTTCACCGGCGACCGCTGGGTCCCAAAAGCCGATGGCATCGATGGCGCCCGTCGTCAGCAGGTCACCGGCGATCGAGGGCAGGCTGGTGCCGACCACAGCGACCTCATCCTGCAGACCCGCCTCTTCGATGGCACGACCGATGCCGGCCACGTCGGTGGAAGCGCTGCCCTGGAAGCCCTTGATGTTCGGGTAGGCAGCCAGAATTTCCTTGGCCTTCTGGTAGGCAATCTCGGCGTCGTCGAAGCTCTCGTTTTTGTCGCCCACCATCACCATGTTCGGATAGGCCGCCTGCTGGCGCTCGATCCCGCCATCCACCCACTCGTTGTGGGTCTTGGAGCCCAGGCTCCCTACGAAGACAGCATATTCACCCTCTTCTCCCATTTCGGCGGCCAGGCGGTCCATCAGGCCAGCACCAAAAGCCTTGTTGTCAAAGGCTTCAATGTCCCAGTGCATGCTGTTCTGGTTCGACGCCTCGTGGGTGATGACTGCGATGCCGGCGTCCATCGCCTTCTGCAGCACCGGGTCAAGCTGGGTCGGATCCATCGGGATCACACACAGTGCATCGACGCCCTGGGCGATCAGATCTTCGATGATCGGAATCTGCTGGGCTGCATCGGCCTCCGCCGGGCCCACCAGCGTCGCATCGATGCCGGTGTCGGCAGCAAATTTCTTGACGCCTTCTTCCATGCGGTTGAACCAGTTGATGCCAGCAATCTTCACGACGGTGGTGAAGACCTGGTCTCCCGCAGCAGCCTCAGCAGGGGCGGCCTCGGCAGGGGCGGCCTCCGTGGGCGCTTCCTCCACCGGCGCCGCAGCAGGCGCCACACATCCTGCCACCAGTGCGGTCAGCAGCATGAGAATGGCGACAAACTGTACACGTTTCATAGTTGTTTGCTCCTTGAACTACAAAATTGAAAAGTTTTACAACATTCGAACATCTATCGACTGCGGGCCATCGCCCGTTCAGCCCAACAACGCGCCCAGCATCAGCACCAACGCCTCACAGCCAGGGTCTACCTTGCCTTCGGTGCGCTCCCCCACCCAGCCGGCCCGCCCGATTTTGCTGCGCAACGGGGTCACACGGTCCCGACCTGCCTGGGCGGCAGCCAGCGCCGCCTGCCCAGCCTCTGCCACACTTTTTCCAGCCGCCACGGCAGCCCCAAATGCCTCGGCAGCCGGGTGAAGCGCGTCGATCACAGTCTTGTCGCCCGGCTGTGCCTTGCCGCGCTCTTGTACACCTGCATCCGCCGCAGCCAGAAACGCAGCCAGATCTTCGCCGGTCAAGGTTGCCTTGCCTGCCACCGCCTTTCCCCCACGCAAAAGGGCTGTCGCCAGCAGGGTGCCAAACGAAGAGGAACCAGCCCGGTTGGCAGCCATCCCCGCCTTGCCCAACCATTTGCCGAGATCCCCCTCGACCGGCGTGCTCTCCACAAACGCTTGCAGCGCCAGCCCGATCTTGCTCAGCGTAATCCCGAGGTCGCCGTCGCCCATCTGCTGGTCCAATGCAGTCAGAGCAGCCTCCTGCGCCACCAATTCGGCACCGATCCGTGCCACTGCAGCGGCCACAGCCGCTCCGTCCAGCCCTGCATTCATCTTAGGCCACCTGCACAAAAAAAGGCGTCTGCGCCGGATGATCCAACCAGGCCGCCAGCTCGTCGTCGACCGCCATCAGCGTGATCGACGCCCCGGCCATCTCCATGCTCGTCGCATACTCGCCCACATAGGCCCGGTGTACGCCGATCTCGCGGGCCGCCAGCAGCTGATGCACCCGGCGGTACATGATGTACAGCTCTTCAGGCGGCGTTGCGCCCAGCCCGTTGACCATGACCGCCACACGGCTGCCCGCCCCCGGCTGCAGATCCTCGAGAATGGCAGACAAGATGCGTTCGGTGATCTCGTCGGCGCTCTGCAGCGCCTCCCGCTTCATTCCAGGTTCGCCGTGGATGCCCATGCCGATCTCCATTTCCCCTTCACCGATCGTGAAGGTCGGTTTTCCGGCGCGCGGCACCGTGCAGGGGGAGAGCGCCACCCCCCTCGTACGGGTGTGTGCCAGCGCCTTCTCGGCAGCCGCCACCACTTCGTCAAGCGAGCCCCCCTGGTCGGCCTTGGCCCCCGCACACTTGAAGGCAAAAATCATCCCCGCCACTCCACGCCGCCGGCCAGCTTCTGCCAGCGGCGCCGAAGCCACATCGTCCTTCACCAGCACGGTGCGCACTTCGATCTCCTCGAACGACGCCATCTCGGCAGCCATGTCAAAGTTCATCACATCGCCGCCGTAGTTGCCATAAATGTAAACGACGCCCCGCCCCCCATGAATGTGCTGGGTCACCGCCAACATCTGCTCGGCACTCGGGGAGGCAAACACGTCGCCGACCGCACAGCCGTCCAGCATGCCTTTGCCAACATAGCCCAAAAAGACAGGAAGGTGGCCAGAGCCACCGCCGGTGGCCAACGCCACCTTGCCCTGCACCGGGGCGTCGGCCCGCACGATACAGTGCAGGTCGTCGCCGGCATGGGTCAGCTGCGTGGGGTGCGCCTTGAGCAGACCTTCCAACATTTCAGGCACAAAATTAGCAGGTTGGTTCAGTATTTTTTTCATTTTCGAGTCTCCTGCCTGTTGTTTGGGGATTTCAATAGATTGCTCGCAAGCAAGTTTTCTCTGGACAGACTGTCTGGACGCACAGGAGTGCCAGCCACTTCGTCAACCACCTCAGCCGATGGATGCAAGGCCACATACACCCAATTCTGTCTGGAAACTATTTTGTACAGCTGTTATAGCACAAAGTACAGGTTTTTTCAAATTGTGCGTTTGTGTGTGCACGAACGGTGTTTTTTGCTGTTTTGACAATGCACCCGATTGTGTTATCCTACTGTAATCCACTATCCACTGTCTGTAGAAAGTCTTTGTAGAAGAAAGGAGGGAAACACGATGCACATCACCGTTTTGCAAGTCTATTCTGTTTCTCTTCTGTCCCTGCGCGCGGGCGATTAACAGCCTCCCCCCCCTTTGGTTGTCTTCGCCATCCACAGGCACAGCATGTCTGCGGCGTTTGTTTGATTCGACCAAGACCACAGGAGCAGTGCCGTGTCTTTCGATTTTGATTCGTTCGACGACGATCCCTTACCGACAAGCGATCGGTGGAACCTTCGCTCGGCCTCCAGAGCGACCCCCGCAGCGCACAAGCGGCGCAAACCCAAAAAAACTGCGGGACAGATTGTGGCTGAGCTGGCTGAAGCCCCCCACGTTGCAGAGGATCTCCTGGAGTTCACCTACCAGCCTGCGCGGCACGAAGCGATCTGGCTGCGCGAGTCTCTGCAGCCCTTTTTTGACCAGGCCCTGATCGAAGATGTGCTGGCACTGGTCAAAGGGGGCAAAGAAGCCAATGTCTATCTCTGTCGGGCGACCCCTCAGCTCGAGACCCCCTATCTCGCCGCCAAAGTCTACCGCCCGCGCCAGTTTCGCAACCTGCGCAACGACCAGCTCTACCGCGAGGGGCGGGAGCTGCTCAACAGCCTGGGCGTTCCGATCAAAAATCGCGACACCCGCGAGATGCGTGCCATCCGCAACAAGACCTCCTACGGCGCCGAGTTGACCCACATCTCTTGGCTGATGTACGAATACTTCACCCTCCAGCGGCTCTACGAACTCGGCGCCGCCGTGCCCAGGCCTTTCAGCGCCGCCGACAACGCGCTCCTGATGGCGTTCATCGGGAATGTTCAACAGCCCGCCCCGGTTTTACATGGACAGACGCTCCCCCCGGAAAAAGCAGACCAGCTTTTCCAGGCTGTGCTGAGCAATGTCGAGCTGATGCTGCAACACGGTCTTATCCACGGAGACCTCTCCGCCTACAACATTTTGTACTGGGAACAGACGATCACGTTGATCGATTTTCCACAGGTCACGTTGAGCGAAGGCAACCACAACGCCTACACTCTCTTGCAGAGAGATGTGCAGCGGGTGTGCGAATATTTTGCCCAACAGGGGGTGCACCAGAACGCGTCGGCGCTGACAGCCCGGCTGTGGAAACAGCATGTGCGCACAGCCCCCAACCACACCTTGTCCGATGGTTAGACCAGCCCGAGAACCCAGCCCGAGAACAAGGGCGCACACAGAAGTCCCTCTCCAAACAGACGGCCCGCCGCAGCTCTGTAAGGCGCCTGCATTTAGATCAGGTACCCTACAGGGCTGCAGCGGGCGTTTTCGTCCCGTAAGGACGCCTGACTTTAGGAACCAGCGGTCGCCGCTGCAGAGACCAGTTGCTCGCTGGCTGCCCAGAGTTGCTCTTGTACCTGCAAATCGTAGGATCGCTGTGCAGAGCGTTTTTCTTGGCAACGCGCAAAATACTTGCCTGTCACCCCAGCAACAGCCGGGTGGGTCGCAAGATAGACGCTGGTCTCTGCACCCTGTTCGGGCCGCAGGGCAAAACGCTGCACCAGCGGCATCAGCCGACCGACCCATCCTCCGTTGTTGCGGCCAAAACCGGTCGCCACAAACCCAGGATGAAGCGCATTGACGGTGACAGCGCTGCCTTCCAGCTGCCGAGCCAGGCTGTAGGTAAAGAGCACATTCGCCAGCTTGGACTGGCTGTAGGCACTCCATCCCCGATAGCGACGCTCCCCCATCAGGTCGGCCAACTCGATCGCGCCGCCATAATGGGCGTCCGAAGAGACATTGATCACCCGAGCAGGTGCACTGCCAATCAGCAATTCACGCAACCGCTCGGTCAACAAAAAATAGCTGAGATGGTTGAGGGCAAAGGTACTTTCGTACCCTTCGGCAGTGACCACCCGCTTGGCAAAGAAAGCCCCTGCGTTGTTGATCAGCACATGCAGCTGCGGATAGCGGGCGCGAAAGGTGGCCGCTGCATCAGCAACCCCAGCCAACAAGGAGAGGTCGGCAGCGATCCAGTCGAGGCTGGCCGACGGCCGTCGGCCACGGATTTCATCGACCACAGCCGCACAGCGTTCGGCGCTTCGACTGACGATCACGACATGGGCCCCCTGCGCAGCCAATTGCTCGGCAGTCAGCTTGCCAATTCCATTGGTGGCACCGGTCACCAGCACAATTTTGTCCTGGATCGACCAGGAGGATAAATCAGCCATTAGAAAACACTTCCTTTGATTCGGGTGAGCTGTCACTCACCTTGCTCCATCCAGCAGGCCACACAGACGCTGTTCTGCACGCCGACGTTGCCGACGTTTTGTGATTCTCCTTGCCGTACCAGCTGTGCTAAAATAAAGTGATATGCATTTTCACATTTGCATATCCACCATACTTGGAAGCCGGCAAAAAAATCTGTGAGCCATCTCCCAGAACGGGTGTGACAGACTGGTCATGGAATTTGTCTCTCTGAACCAGCCTGTCGACAGTCCTCCCGGTTTTGGAAGGGCTCCAGCACAGGAAAGGTGTCTGCGTGCTCGTATACTGTCAGTTCAGCAGGTTTCGATGTAAGGCGGAACAGAGCCCACTGCGTTGTCCGATGACCGGTGCTCCGCTTGAATTCACAGACCTGCCGCTTTTTGATCCAGCCAGCGTCGAAGCCAGGCGCGCAGGCATGTGGCGCTACGCTGCGATGTTGCCCGTTCTGGCTGCCAGCGCCCGCCATGTGACGCTGGGAGAGGGATGGACACCGCTGGTCGCCGACCAGTGGGCCGGCCGGGAACTCTATTGGAAGCTGGATGCGCTGATGCCGACCGGCAGCTACAAAGATCGTGGGATCAGTGTGATGGTCAACTGGCTGCGCGAGCTGGGCTACGAAGCCCTTGCCGACGATACCAGCGGCAACGCAGGCGCCAGCCTCGCCTGCTATGCCAGCCGTGCTGGGCTGCGCTCGGTAATTTTTGTCCCTGCCAGCGCGCCAGAACCCAAAAAGGCCCAGATCGCCGTCTATGGCGGAGAACTGGTCGAAGTGCCAGGCCCGCGCGCTGAAGCGACCCGTGCAGTCGAAGTTGCGACCTCCAACAGCCACGAGATCGCCTACGCCTCACATGCATGGCACCCGGCTTTTCTGCTTGGCCAGATGACCGTGGCCTGGGAGATCTGGGAACAACTGGGCTGCACAGTTCCAGACTGGCTGATTGCGCCGACCGGGCACGGCGGCACCCTGCTCGGAGCCTGGCGAGGGTTTCAACATCTGCGCGTCTCTGGCGTGACCAACAAACTCCCCCGTCTGATCGCGGTGCAGGCCGAGCCGTATACCCCCCTCTACGAAGCTTTTGTCAACGACGCCAGCCAGATCGAACCGACCCCCCATGTTCAGTCGATCAGCGCTGACGGGATTGCCATCAGCCAGCCGGTGCGCTGGCGCTCCCTGCTCGAAGCGATCCGATTCTCCCGTGGCAGGGTGTTGGCTGTCAACGAGGCCGAGGTGCTCGCAGCACATGCGGCGCTTGCGGCCCGCGGCATCTTTGTCGAACCGACCAGCGCCACAGTGGCTGCTGCCCTGCAACAGCTCCCTGCTTCTATTCTCCGCCCCAATGAGCTGGTCGTCGGGATCCTGACCGGCCATGGGCTAAAAAAACCACCGAAATTTGAGCCCTTATGAGCACGCCTTCTCTTGAGACCCTTGAACTGCAGCTAGAGATCCGGTTCCACAACAGACACCTGCTGCAGCAGGTCTTTGTACACCGCAGCTATCTCAACGAGCAACTGCCGCAGAACCCGCAGCTCTCAGACAACGAACGTCTCGAGTTTTTGGGCGACGCAGTGCTAAGCTACGTCTTCAGCGAATGGCTCTACAACCGCTACCCGGCCGAAAAAGAAGGCGGGCTGACCAATCTGCGCTCTGCCCTGGTGCGTCGGGAGACGCTGGCCCGGATAGCGCTCCAGCTTCAGCTCGGCGACTACCTGCTGCTAGGACGCGGGGAAGAGGAACATGGCGGCCGCCAGCGGCTGGCCACCCTCTGCGCCACCTTTGAAGCCTTGATCGGCGCCCTCTATCTGGACCAGTCGATCGAGCCCTGCCGCGCGGTGCTGCTGCGGCTCTTTCACACCGAACTGACTGTCCTGGAAACAGCCCATGAGCGCAAAGACGCCAAAAGCCGTCTGCAAGAGCTCGCTCAAGAGCTGCTGGGCTTTACCCCACGCTATCGACCGCTCGACAGCACCGGCCCCGACCACGACAAATACTTCGTCATGGTCGTCCAGATCCAGAACAAAGCGTACGGGATTGGAGAAGGACGCAGCAAACAGGAGGCATCACAGCGCGCAGCAGCAATGGCACTCTACTACCTGGGAGATCCGCTGCGCGGCTACGCGCATGAGACCACCCTGGCCCAGCGCTACGATCTCCCCCTGCCCCCACCGCCCCATTCTTAACCACACAGCTTACAGCAGAGCCTCTTCCTGGGACGGCTCGGCGCTGCTGTCGTTGTGAACCATCCGGTCTCCCTCAAGACGGAGACTGATCACCCGGCTCACTCCGTCGCCGCCCATGGTCACCCCATAGATGGTGTTGGCTCCCTCCAAGGTGCGCCGGTTGTGCGTGACGATGATCAGCTGGGTCTCTCGGCTCAACGCTTCGACCGTCATCCGAAACCGATCTACGTTGGCCTCGTCGAGCGCCGCATCCACTTCGTCGAGGACGCAGAAAGGGGTCGGGCTGACCCGCAGAATCGCAAAAATAAGGGCACAGGCAGCCAGCGCACGTTCCCCCCCTGAAAGCAGCGCCAGACTCTGCGGTCGCTTGCCCGGCGGCCGGACGACGATCTCGACCCCACTTTGGCTGATCTGCTCGCTGTCGGTCAGCTCCAGATAGGCAGTGCCGCCGTTGAAGAGCTGCTGAAAATAGCGGGAAAATTCTTTGCCGACAGCCTCATAGGTGCGCCGCAGCTCGACCGCCATACGGTTGTCCAGCTCTTTGATCACCTTCTGCAAATCGGCCGAGGCAGCTTCCAGATCCTGGGCCTGCGTGAAGAGAAATTCGTGGCGCGCTGCCGCTTCGCTGTACTCGCGCGGCGCTTCCAGATGGACCGTGCCCAGCCTGGCCAGCCTCGCCCGCCTCTCACGGACTTCCATCTCCGTCGAATCAGGCAGCCTCTCCACCACAGGCAGCCGCCCCACCACCGTCTCCCACGTCAGAGACGGCTGGCAGGCCACCTCCGTGCTGGCTTCCAACAGCCCCAGATCCCCTTCGATCTCCGTGCGCAACTGCTGCTGCAGATCCTCGCTGCGCTGCAGCTGAAGCAGAGCCTGGTTGAGCAGTGCCTCGGCCTGGCGCAGCGTCTGCTGCAACCCACGCTCACGTGTCTCTGCGCTGGCCTGCTGCCCCTCCAGCACCTCTATCTCCTGTTCCAAGGGCAGGATCTGCTGCCGCAACGCTTCGAGCTGCTGGCTCAAGCCAGTTTCCTCCTGGCTGGTCAGTGCGGCCTGGTCGGTCAACCGCGCAAACTCCGCACCCAGCCCGGCGATCTGCCTCTGCTTGTGGCCAATCTGGTCGGCAAGACTTTGCTGGGCCCGCCGGGTCGACTCCACCAGCGTCTGTTGGCTGCGCAGCTGCCCTTGGGCCTCCGCTGCGGCGGCACGGCGGTTGGCCAGTTCCTGGAGCAACGCATCCGCCCCTGCCGCCGCCAGCTGGCTCTCTACAGCAGCCAGCAGAGCCAATTCCCCCTGCTCCGCACGGCTCTCTGCTTCTACTTGCGCAGAAACCCCAACCCGACGTTCCGCCAATGTACGCAGTTCGGCTTCGTGCTGGGCCAACTGCTCGGCTCGCCAGCGCTGGCTTTGGCGGCTGCGGTCGGCCTGACGGCGCAGCTCCTCCAACTGGCTGCGCAGCTGCCGCTCACGACGGGCCAGGTCCGCCAGCAGCTGCTGTTGACGGACGGCAGCCAGCCGCTGCTCTTCGATCTGCAGGGCAAGCGCAGCACAGGAAGTCACCCACCGGTGCAGCGATTCGCTGGCTTGTGCGATCTGCGCCGGCAGCTGGCGCAGATCCCGTTCGCGCGCCAGCAAAGAGTCGTCCTGACGGCCTCCCTCGCTGCCCCCGGACACGGCCCCACCCGGACGCACAATTTCACCCTCCACCGTCACCACAGTCGGCCTGGCTCCCCCACGCAGCTCGTCCAGCGCGCCGGTTGAGCAGCTGCTGCGCCGCCTCCTCGATCCGCTCTGCATACTCGACCAGATCCACAGCATTGCCGAGGATGCCGGCCCGCCTGGGTGCAGGGATCGCCGGCTGGACATGCAGCCGGTCCAGCGGCAGAAACGTCGCACGCCCCCCACGCTGCTCTTTCAGAAACGTGATCGCCTGCGCAGCCGTCTCCCAGCTCGCCATCACAAGATTTTGCAGCGCCCCCCCCAAACCACTCTCGATCGCCTTCTCCAAAGGGGCCGGCACACGCAGCTGAGAGGCGACGGTCCCGATCACCCCCCGCAGCCGGCCGCTGGACTGCGCCTGCAGCACCGCACGCACGCCGCTCCCATACCCTGTGCCTTCACGGTTGAGCCGCTGCAGCAGATCCTGGCGGGTCTGCAGACGGTCCAACAGACGATCTGCCCCCTGACGACTCTGCTCAGCAGCCTGCAGTTCCTGCCGCATCCGAGCAACCTCAGCCTCCAGCTCGCCGAGTCGCTGCTGGGCCCACAGCCCTTCTTGCTCGGCGGCCAGGACAGTCTGTTCCGCCTCCTTCAACGCAGCCTCTGCAGACTGTACAGCGTGCTCGGCGCTCTGCAACGCCTGTGCCTGCTGCCCCTGTTCGACGACCACCTGCCCCTGGCGCTCTTCAAGCTGCTGCAGGCGGCTGGTCAATTCAGCTTTCTGCTGCTGGCGCTGGCTCAGCGCTCGGCGCAGCCCGACCTGTTCTGCAAACAGCCGATTTCGTTCCTGCTGGCGTCGGGCAACCTCCCCTTGGAGCAAGTCGACGGCCCGCAGGCGCTCGCGGCACTCCACCACCCTCTCTGCCTCAACACAGTGCAGCTCGGCCAGCCGTTCGTCCAGAGCTGCCTGCTGGAGAGCCAGCGGAACGAGCTCACGCTCGGCATCCTCGCGCCGTGCCTGCAGCTGACGCAGCCCCTCCTGGGCCACCGCCAAGCTGCGGCCAACCCCCTCTGCCCGACGATGGCACTCACTGCTCTGGGCATGCAGCTTTCCCAGCTGGAGGCGCCGCTCGGTCTGCAGGTGACGTAGATCGGCGATGGCCGCGCCCACTCTGTCCAACTCTCCCTGCAGCGCCCCCACCTCCGCTCGCTGCGCCTCTG
>JAPLGY010000534.1:14394-24463 GCA_026389955.1 Caldilinea sp.
CTGCCCACCCCTGCTGCTGCTGAATCTGCCGCCACGTTGTCTGCCATCGATAGCCGTACCAGACATACAGCAGCCGCTGCAGATCCAGCACAATCTGTTCCCATTCCTGCGCACGCTCTGCCTGCCGACGCAGCACGCCGAGCCGCGGGCTCAGCTCAGCCAAGATATCGCGCACCCTCACCAGATTTTGCTCGGTGGCCTCCAGGCGGCGAACCGTGCTCCCGCGCTTGAGCTGGTAACCGCTGATCCCAGCTGCCTCCTCAAAAAGCGAACGACGCTCCTCAGGCGCCATGCTCAAAGCCCGGTCAATCAGCCCTTGACCAATCACAGAATAGGTGCGCCTGCCCAACCCGGTCTGCGCCAACAGCTCGACGACATCCTGCAGACGCACACGCCGGCCGTTGAGCAGATACTCGTTGTCGCCGTCTCGGTAGACACGCCGCGTGATCTCTATCTCGCTGTAGTCGACCGGAATCTTGCCGGCGCTGTTGTCCAACGTCAGCGTCACCTCCGCCAGGTTGAGACGCGCTTTTTTGTCGCTGCCCGAAAAGATGACGTCGCCGCTCTTGCGCGAGCGCAACAGGCTGAAACTCTGCTCCCCCAGACACCAACGCACAGCGTCGACGATGTTGCTCTTGCCGCTGCCGTTGGGGCCGACGACCGCCGTGATCCCCAGGTCAAACACAAAATTTGTGCGCCGCGCAAAGGTCTTGAAGCCCTGGATAGAAATCTGCTTGATCCGCATACCCCCATCGCTCAACGATGAAAACGCCAGAACGCTGGCAAAACTGCCTCAGCCACTACCCCAGCCAGGTAGATCAGAAGACCAAACAGCAGCCAGCGCCGGCGCTGTCTGAACCAGCTGCCAGTCACCCCGCGCACGACCCAAAGCGGTTCCGCCAAGAGCACCACCAAACTGCTCGCGCCAGCCAGCTGCAGCAAATGCCAAGGAGCCAGCACAACCGGCAGCCAGAGCGGACTGCCCAACACCCCGAGCAGATGGCCCGCCCCAAAGGCGGTCAGATTGGCAAGGCGGACCAGCGACCAGACCCCGACCAGCCCGCCGCTGGCCAGCGCCCCCACCGTCAGACCGGCTATCTCCAGCAGACTGGCCTGCGGCTGCGTCGCCAGACTGCCCGGCAACGGCGACCCAGCAAAGTACCACTCCGACAGGCTGGCACGGTAGAAAAAACCGTCGTCAAAGGCGCGCTCGATCTGGGTTGGAGCCACCCCCATCAGCACAATCAGCGCCGCCATCGAAACAGCCAGCCAGAGCAGCACAATCCCCAGCGCCCCGCGCAGATCGCGACGGCGCACAGCCAGCACCACAAAAATGGCCAGCACCACAGTCTGACCCAACGGCATGAAACGCACCTGCCCCAACACCGCCGGCAGCGCCGTCGTCAGCAGCGCAAAAAAGCTTCCCATCCAATAAAAAACCGGGTCGCTCGTCAGTCGATAGGAACCTTGCATAGGGCTCTTCACCACATTGTGTTTTGTTTTTGGACTGTTTTTGGAACGCACGATGCGCGTTGAGGGACAAAAATCGGGCGGCTGGTTGCGCCAACCGCCCGATTTGGAAACTTTGCTTCGCCAAACGCTGCACACTCGGCTGCGCCCGGCAAGTTCAAGCCTGTCAGCGCACCCGATTAGGGTCGAGCAGCCAGGCCACCATCTCGTCGATCTCCTCTTCGCTCATTCTTTCGGCGAAGTTTTGCGGCATGATGCCAGCCATATACCCCTCAGAGACATAGACATTCGGGTTGACGATGCTGTTGTAGACGTACGTCTCGGCATCTTCGCCGTGGGTGCCCGCAGTCTCGTGCAGGTTGGCCATATTGGGCCCTACCGGCCCTCGATTGTCAGCATCCTGCGGCTGGTCCAAATTGTGGCAGCCGATACACCCCATACTGACAAAAAGCTCCTGCGGCTGACGTGGACCTGTAGGTTCGGCAGTCACAGCCGCTTCGGCTGCGTCGCCTTCTGCCCCTTCCGCAGCACGCATCGGGGTGTTCGCAAAGAACTGCCAGGGGTCCGGGTTGTCCTCTGTTCCTTGTGTCAGCGCAGATTTCTCCCAGTTCAACACAAAGTCGGTCACTGCATCGACCTGGTCGTCCCGCAAAGGCCCGCCAAAACGATTGCTCCAGGTCGGCATCATCTGTGCCCACTGCATATTCACATTGGAGGGGCGTCCCGCTGCAACCGTCAACGCAATGTAGTCCTCCAGCGAACCGCTCCAGCCCACATCAGCCAGCCGCTGCGTGAAAAAATAGTTGCTGTGCAGCGCAGGCGCTACCCCGGGCAACCCCTTGCCATCCATGCCATGACAGTTGTAACAGTTGTTGGCGTAAATCTCTGCGCCCTTCTCAATGGCACGGCCGTCCCAGTTGGCTGTCTGTGCTTCCATACGGCTTTCTTCGACAACACCCAGAAAGAGCAACAAGCCGATCGTCAACAGCAACGCGCCAATTCCCAGCCCGATCTTGAGGATCGGTGCACGAACATACAAAAAATTGTACCAAGGTCGCTTCATGAAGGTTGTCTACTCCTCTGCTGCAGGACGGACAAAGCTGAAGTCGCGCAGCCCATACTGCTCCCAGTAGAGGGAGTTCTCGTGCAGGAAAAACGTCCGCTTGAAGCTATCTTCCACACCTTCTGGACTCAGCCAGTGGATTTCCCAGGTCAACCGCTTCAAACTCGGCTGTTCCTGCGAAATGGTCAGCACACCGTATGGGGTGTTGAAAGAGGGGTCCTCCTCTTCAAAATGCGCGATATGGCCCTCAAACTGGTGCAAAATGTGGTTGAACTCTTCATTTTCGGTCACAGGATGCTCTCGAGTATCGTACACGCCGAGCGGCAGATTGGCGTAGCCCAGCTCGCGCACATGGCCAGCCCCCGCGACTACGCCGCTGATGATGGCGACACGGCGGTCACGTGCCCGGCGACTTGGGTTGCGATCCAGATAGGGGATCGCCATCAACAGCACCAGCAGCACACCCGGCAAGATCACACCGGCGATCATTTTGTCGGCAATTTTGAGCAGCCCCTGCAGCCAGTAGAAATACCAGGGCGCCACCGTATGCAGCGGGGTCGACTGCGGGTTGGCGATCGACTCCAGAGGAGCCGAGAAGAAAAATGCCGTCAGGAAAACCATGATCGCCGTGAAGCCGATCAGGAAAGAAGCCTCGTCGATCATCACATCCGGCAGGAAATAGACACGGCGGTCAGCCGGCACCTTGTTGGCTGTATCCTGGCCGACCTCCTCTTCGTCGGACGGCAGGCTGATGCCAAAATGCACCACTTTGTAGTAATGCACAAAGAAGAAAAGAAACAGAATCAACGGCAGGAAAAGCACATGCAAAAGATAAAAACGGAGCAGCCCGTTCGCGCCGATGTCAGGTGCACCGCGCGCCAGAAGGTTGACTGTTTCTCCGACAATGGCAGGCGGCACCGCCTCAGCCATCGAGGTGCCGATGGTCACCGCCCAAAAAGCCAGCTGATCCCACGGCAGCAGATAGCCTGAAAAACTCAGGAAAAGAGTCAGCACCAGCAAGATCACACCCGTAAACCAGGTGAACTGGCGAGGCGCTTTGTAGCTGCCGGTCAGATAGGTCCTTACCATATGCGCCGTGACAATCAGCACCATCAGCTCAGCCCCCAGACGGTGCATGTCTCGCATAAACTGGCCAAACGGCACGTTGCTCAGCAAGCGAATCATGTCGACGTACGCACGTTCCGGCGTCGGCGCATACCAGATCATCAGAATCAACCCGGTGATCGTCTCCACAAAAAACAGATAGGTGGAGAGCAGACCCAACCGAAAGGTGTGGGTGAATTTGGTGACGCTCTCGTGGTAGTAGGTCGGCTTGATGTGCAGCAGAAAGGTCTCAGAGTGGGGCTTCAGCCGAGGGTTGGGACGCCCCGGCGCCTCGCCACGAATCATGCGGCGCACTTCACCCGCTGGAATTCCGGCAGTGATGCGGGTAAACACATCGTCTGCGACATCCAGAACAGTTTGCACTACACTCTTTTTTTCAATTTCAGGTTGGACAGCCATAAGACTCCTTTTCGCAACGGTGACAATGCAAAAAAGTCGATTGGACAGTTCGATTACGCTGGAATCACTCGGGCCGGCGAGTCGACGGCAGGCGATCCAGGTACCCGCTTCCCTGTGTTGACCGCGACCTCACCGTTTTCGATCGAGATCGCAAATTTGTCGAGCGAACGCGGCGCTGGACCCTCGATAAAGTATCCCTCCCGTGTAAACTTGGAGCCATGACACGGACACTCAAACCGGTTGTTGGCCTGTTCCCACTTGTACAGACAGCCCAGATGCGTGCAGACCATGTAGAGAGCGACTGGGCCCTCTTCCTCCGTGTTGACCAACCAGAACTTGCCGCCCGTCACCGGCTGCGGCGAGGCAGTCGTCTCTGGCAGCGTCGTCTCTGGCCCGATGAAAAAGACACCGCCAAATTCACCTGCCTTGAAGCGCGGCATCAGAAACTGAAAGAGCCCTACGCTGGACTGGAGCGTCACAAGACCCAACACCCCGCCCCAGGCATAGGTGAGGAACTCACGGCGGGACATCTCCTTGTGCGCCTTCTCCTCCGGCGACTCCTCCACAAAAGCCGGAACAGCAGCCGCAACAGGCTGCGCAAGCCCGGCGGTCACCCCGTTTCCCGCTGCCCCGTTGCCGTGAGCGGCTGCAGCCTGCCCGCCCATTTTCTGGACAACAGCCCGCTCTGCCGCCGGTTGCACAGCCGCCGCCGGTTTCACAGCCGCCGCCGGTTGCTTCGGCTCAGAGGCTGACTCTAGCCTGGCTTTTTTGGCAGCCGACTGCATTTTTGCCTTCAATTCGGCGATCCGTTTTTCACGTTCTTCACCGCTCAAGTCAGCTACTGTGTCTGCCATTGGACGCGGCCTCCTTCTCGCACATCGTTTGGTGATTCAGCACTTTTTTTTCACAAGATGGCAACAGGAAGCTGCTACCTTGCCCTGCTTGCCTCTCTGCATACTGCTATTTCCGAGGAGTTGCCGCCTCTGCGACAAACAACTTGCGTCGAATATAGCATACGGGCTGGCATTTGTCAAAATAATCACAAACAACCTGCACAAAAATTTCTCTTTCTTCGCTCTCCCTTCTTTGTCCCAGTATATCCTGCAAAAGCCCTGCGTGCAAAACACGTACAATCTTTGCAACAGGTTGTACCGGTCTGTTGTCGCAGTCAGACTGCCAGTTCGGCCAGCCGTTCGGTGAGTCGGCTGCGCCGTTCTTGCAGCTCCGCCAGCCTGGCCCGCTCGCGCTCGACCACCTCAGCCGGTGCTTTGCCGACAAAGCCGGGATTGGCCAGCATCCCTTCGATCCGCTGTCCCAGACGGTCGACGTTGTCGATCTCCTCTTGGGTGCGTTTACGTTCTGCGGCCAGATCGACCAGCCCGGCCATCGGCAGATAGACAGTCATGCCCGCCACGGCCAGGACCGCCGCCTGGCCCGGTGCTGCCAGCTCGGCTGCGATCTGAACGGCGCTGGCATCCAGGCGGGCCAGCATCGCGACGGTCGACAGATTTTGCACCAACAGCGTCACCTGGTCACCTGCGCTGACCAGCGCTGCGATCTTGCGGCCTGCCGGCACATCGTATTCGCTGCGCACATTGCGGATGGCGCGCACCAGTTCCTGCAGACGGCCGAACGCCTCCTCGGCCTGCGGCGCATGGCCGTCGCTCTCCTGCGGCCAACGCACGGCCATCAGCGACCGTTCTCCTGCTGCCATACCCGGCAGGTTCTGCCAGATCGCCTCGGTGACAAAGGGCATGAACGGATGGAGCAGGCGCAGGCTGCGCTCCAGCACAAAGGCCAGCACCTGGCGGGTGGCAGCCGCTTCAACGGCACTGCCCTCCCCCAACCGTACTTTGGCGGCTTCGATGTACCAGTCGCAGTATTCGCTCCACAGAAATTCGTAAAGCTGGCGGCCGGCCTCCCCCAGCTGCCACTGTTCGATCAGCCGCTGAACCTCACGGCGTACCCCCTCATACCGGCTCAAAATCCAGCGATCTGCCAGTCCCAGGGCGGACTGCTCGGGCAGCCGATAGGCTGGGCTGTTGGGGTCTGTGTAGTCGATCTCCAGTGCGCTGTCTTGCAGTTTCATGGCCACAAAGCGGGCTGCGTTCCAAATTTTGTTGGCAAAATTGCGGTTGGCCTCGACTCGGCTGACGCTGAGTTTGAGGTCGTTGCCCGGCGTGCCGCCTGTCAACAGGCTAAAACGGAGCGCGTCGGTCCCATATTCAGCGATCAGGTCGAGCGGGTCGAGCGCGTTGCCCAGGCTTTTGCTCATTTTTCGCCCCTGCTCGTCGCGCACCAGGCCATGCAGGTAAACCACGCTGAAAGGCACCTTCCCGCTGCATTTCAGCCCCAGCATGACCATGCGCGCCACCCAAAAAAAGAGGATGTCGTAGCCGGTCTCCAAGACTGTCGTCGGGTAATAGGTGGCCAGATCCTGGGTGCGGACAGGCCAGCCCAGCGTGCTGAACGGCCACAGCCCACTGCTGAACCAGGTATCCAGCACATCGGGGTCCTGCCGCAGGGGAACTGCACTGCCGTACTGGGCCAGTGCCTTGGCCTGTGCCTCGGCTTCGGTCCGCCCGGCAAACATGGCGCCGTCGGGCCCATACCAGACTGGAATGCGATGTCCCCACCAGAGCTGGCGGCTGATGCACCAGTCCTGAATGTTCTCCAGCCAGTGGTTGTACACCCGCTCGAAGCGCTGCGGCACGATCTGAATCGCCCCGTCGGCCACTGCCGCCAGCGCTGGCCGGGCCAAAGGCGCCATCCTGACCCACCACTGCTCGCTCAGCAGCGGTTCTACGATCGTCCGGCAGCGCTGGCAATGGCCGACCTGGTGGAGATGCTCTTTGTCGCCGACCACCAGCCCGGCTGCGCCCATGTCCGCCCAGAGCTTTCGCCGCGCAGCAAAACGGTCCAGCCCGGCGTAAGGGCCAGCAGCCTGGTTGAGCGTGCCATCGTTGTTCAGGATGTTGAGCATCGTCAACCCATGTCGCTTGCCGATCTCATAGTCATTGGGGTCATGGCCAGGCGTCACCTTGAGTGCACCGGTGCCAAAGGCCGGGTCCACATAGCTGTCTGCGACCACCGGGATAGCCCGCCCCAGCACCGGAACCAACGCAACCTTGCCCACCACCGCCTGGTACCGCTCGTCGTCCGGGTGCACAGCCACCGCCGTATCGCCCAGGATGGTCTCCGGCCGCGTCGTGCTTACCTCCAGGAACCCCCCTTCCTGCAGCGGATAGCGAAAGGTATAAAAACGGCCGTTGACCTCCTCGTACTCCACCTCCAGGTCGCTGATGGCGCTGCGGCAGCGCGGGCACCAGTTGACCAGATAGTTGCCTTTGTAGATCAACCCTTCTTCGTAGAGCTGGACGAACGCTTCGAGCACCGCCTCGCTCAACCTCTCATCCAGCGTGAAACGTTCGCGCGTCCAGTCACAGGAGATGCCCATTCGTTTCTGCTGGGCAGTGATGCGGGCGTGGTACTCTGCCTTCCATCCCCATACTTCGTCGACAAACCGCTCGCGCCCCAGGTCATGGCGGGTGATCCCCTGTTTCTCCAGCTGACGCTCGACCACGTTCTGCGTGGCAATCCCGGCGTGGTCGGTGCCAGGCACCCAGAGCGTGGGGTCGCCAGCCATGCGGTGGTAGCGAATCAACATATCTTCAATGCTGCTGGTGATCGCGTGCCCCAGATGCAGCGCCCCCGTGACATTGGGAGGCGGCATCGAGATCACAAACGGGCGACGGCTGGGGTCAGCCAGCCCACTGGCAAGCTGCTGCTCAGGCTGAAACAGCCCTTTCTGCTCCCACCAGCTGTAGAGGGCTTCTTCCACCGCCTGCGGGTCGTACGCTTTGGGCATCGTCGGTTCGGTCATGCTCGGTTCTCCTGTCACACAAAAAACCGCTTCTTCCTCCAGGACGTAGCGGCATCTTACTACTTTTTGATTGTATACCAGCCAGAAGAGAAAACCGAAATTGCAGATCTGCCAAAAACGCTTCGCCCTTTCCGATTGTCTCTACAAAATGCTGGCCGTGGTATACTGGTTTGCGTGCAACAGGAACAGAGCAGCACCCGTTGCCCCACCCCCTCTCAAAAAAATTCACCGGGAGAATCCCACCCATGTCTTCAGATGTCTCGTTGGCACAAACCAGCTGTTTTGCCTGTCTGCAGTGTGGACAGGCCCTCCAGTTCAGCATCTGGCTCGTCGTCGATTTGGCTGCGCGGCCCGACCTGGCAGCACACATCTGTGCCGGCGATCTGCACAGTGTGCGCTGCCCCAGCTGTGGCTCCTGGGCCACGGTAGATGCGCCGCTGCTGGTCTACATCGCCGATCACAACCCAGCCACCGGCCAGCCGCCGCTGCTCTTTTCTCCAGCACAGAGAAGCCCCAGCGAGGACAACTCAGAAGAGACCAGCAGACTGCTGTACCAGCTGGCGCAGCAGCTGGGCGACAGCTGGCAGGAAGCGTGGCTGGCACAGGTGGCCACGGTACAGCGCAGCCTGCTGCCTGTCGCGCTCAGCGAAGACCCAGCCAGGATGCTGCGACACATGCAGCCCCCCCCCCAACAAGCACCTGCCGAAGCGACCGAACCTGAAGAAGCCATGCCAGCTGTGGTGGCAGCCGCGCTGAACGATATCCTCGAAAAGCTGGCCACTGAGGGGATCGCAGTCGGTTCGGTGGAAGAGCTGGAGCAGGTGCTGACAAATTGGCCAGAACTGCGTGCACAGTTGGAGAGGGCAGTGGCCCAGGCAGACTCCTGAGCCGTACTCAGGCGGCAGCGCCTTGGCTGTTTGTCGCCGCTCTAACGTGCTGCGACTTAGAAACCAGAATTTTCGCCACCGACTCGCCCGTCTCCGCAGCAGTGACCAGATGGTCCAGGATGCCAAATTCGTTGAAGGGCACGGCCAACCCAACCTGAGTAGGCAAGGTGGGGTCCGGGCGCTGCCGAAAGGCCGCCATCCACAGCAGACCAAACGCATCGTTTGGCACCGCACCAAAGGGAGCGGCCAGAGCTGCCCGGCCCACGCCCGTTGCAGTCAGGAGGGCTTCTGTGTCACACCCCAGCTGGCCAAAACCAGCCAGGGCCGCTTGGATGGTGATCGCCGGAGTCATCGTTTGCATGGCAGGAAATTCTACCAGTTGGCACAAAATGACAAAAGTACGGCGCATTCTGGCAAGAATTGTCCCGGATGAGGCGATATGCTCTATTCAAGCAGCAGAACAGAGCTATTCAACAAACCGACTGAAAGGACAAATAACATGAGCAACAGCACGAAGACCATTCTGGTCACAGGCGCATCATCCGGACTGGGCAGCCAGATCGCCGCCACCAGCGCTGCCGCTGGTCGCCGTGATCGCCTCTCTCTCCGTTGTTGCTGAACCGGCATGGTGGAGGAAGGCCGGGCACCTCCCCCCTCCACGCCGAGAACCTATTGTCGTTTGCGCAACCTGGCCGCAATCCCTGCAGCTGCCAGCCCAGTCCCAAAAAGCACCAGGGTCACCGGCTCTGGAATCGGGACGGGAGCAGGCACTGCGGTCGGCGGCACCGGAGTCGGCGGCACTGCGGTCGGCGGCACTGCGGTCGGCTGGGGAACCGGGTTGCAGTAGGCCGCTGCGTCTGTGTTGGAAGCACTGGGCCCCGTAATCTGGGCACTGTTCACATAGGTGGGGCGGGCCCCGTCTCCGTCAGAAACGTTGGCACACCCCTGCACTGGCCCGCCACCAGGCAGGAGCAGACCCGAATTGTTCAGATTCAACGCCTGCTGGCCACGCACCACAAACAGCCACACATCGTTCGGGTCCACGACGCCAGGATTGCTGCCATCCTGCAGCGGTCCATAGGGAGCAGGCACAATGCTCGGCAGCTGGTTGTCGGCCACCGTCACCGAAATCGGGTTGATCGGTGTACAGACCGACCCAGCCGGACAGCTGTAGGTCGCCTCATAGAGAAAAGAAAGCGCACTCCCTGCGGCCAACACAGGCACGTTCGCACCGTTGGGGTC
>JAPLGY010000772.1 GCA_026389955.1 Caldilinea sp.
GAAGGTGGGCAGTGTGCCGGTCACGACAAAGGTGAGCCCTGCCAGCGAGCGGATAGGGGCGGTGGGAGCAGAGGGGGCTGCGGAGACCTGCACCCCCAGCCTGGCCAGCTTTTCGATGAGCGTGCGGTTGGCGGCGATGGCGAAGTAGTCGTGGAGGGTGGCGGCAATTTTGGGGCCGATCCCTTCGATCGCGCTGAGCTGTTCGGGTTCAGCGTCCATCAGGTCGAACAGGTTGGGATAGTGTTGGGCGAGGGTTTCGGCGACGACAGCGCCGACGAAGCGGATGCCCAGGGCGGCCAGCAGGCGGTGGACAGGTTGGCTTTTGCTGGCTTCGATGGCAGTTTGCAGCTTGTCGACCCGTTTGTCGCCGTAGCCGGGCAGGGTGCGGATCTGGGGCCAGGGCAACTGATAGATGTCGGCCAGGTCGTGGATGAACCCTTGTTCGACGAAGAGTTCGGCCTGTTTAAAGCCGAAGCCAGCGATTTCCATTGCGGTGCGGCCGACAAAATAGTCGACAGCGCGCACCAGCTGGGCGGGGCAGGCGTTGTTGACACAGTAGGTGGCGGCTTCTCCGGCGGGGCGGCTGAGCGTTGCGCCGCAGACCGGGCAGGTGAGGGGCATTGACCAGGGTGTTTCCTGGCCGGTGCGCTGGTCGGGCAGGGGACGCAGGACTTTGGGGATCACCTCGCCGGCGCGTTTGACCAGCACCTGGTCGCCGATGCGGATGTCCAGGGCGTGGATGTAGTCTTCGTTGTGCAGGGTGGCGTTGCGCACGACGACGCCGCCGATGGACACGGGTTCGAGCACGGCATTGGGGGTCACGGCGCCGGTGCGTCCGACGTTGACGACGATGTCGAGCAGGCGGGTGGTGGCTTCTGTGCCGGCGTACTTGTAAGCGATGGCCCAGCGTGGATCTTTGCCGGTAAAGCCCAGTTCGGCCTGCATGGCCAGAGAATCGACTTTGACGACGAGCCCGTCGACCTCGTAGGGGAGCTTCTGGCAGGTTTTGCCGAAATCGACGACATAGGTGAGCAGTTGGTCGAATGCATCGTCGGGGAAGGAGTGGACTGTGGGGCAGACGGGGAAACCGAGGGTGTGGAGGTAGTGAAGGGTGGCGTTCTGGGTGGTGAGGGGAAGGTCGGAGACCAGGGCTTGATAGACCCAGAGTTTGAGTGGGCGGGCGGCGCTGATGCGTGAATTGAGCTGGCGCAGGCTGCCGGCGGCAAAATTGCGCGGGTTGGCGTAGGTGCGTTCGCCGGCAGCGAGTTGGTGTTGGTTGAACGTTTCGAAGTCTGCCTTGTCGACATAGACTTCGCCGCGTGCGACGAGGTGGGCTGGGGTGGCTGCGGCGGCTGGGTCTACGGGGATCTGCAGGGGCAAGGCGCGCAGTGTGCGCAGGTTGGCGGTGATGGTTTCGCCGTACTCGCCGTCGCCGCGGGTGGCGCCGAGCACAAAACTGCCTTGCGTGTAATGGAGGACGACGGTCAGCCCGTCGAACTTGGGTTCGACCACATAGCGCAGCTGGCTGCGCTGTTCGGCGCTGAGGAGGCGGTGCAGGCGTTCTCGCCAGGCGACCAGTTCGCCCGGCGAGAAGGCGTTGGCCAGCCCCAGCATCGGTGTGGGGTGGGGCGTCTTGGCGAACCGCTCTGCGATCTGGCCACCAACCCGCTGGGTCGGGCTGTTGGGAGAACGGAGCTCGGGACAAATCTGTTCGGCGAGAGCGGTGGACATGGGAGAGACTCAGGCTTTTGGACGGGCAAGTCGCAACCGGTCAGGACCATTGGCTGCGCCACCAAATTCCGGGCAACATCGAAAGTTTGCGTCTGGTCGAAACAACTGCGCGGCGCTGGAAGGTATCGTAGCTGTTTTCTTCGATTTCGTCCAGAATGCTGCGGTAGAGATCGGCGGCTGCGGCGATGGCGAAGCGGCCGTCTGGGTTGAGCAGGCTGATGCCAGGCATGGCTTCGGCGTAGAGGCGGCGATTGCGTTCGATCTGAAAGCGCATGAAATCGCGCCAACGGGCGTTCACGACGCCGTTGTCGAGGTCGTCGTCGGAGATCCCAAAATGGTGGAGCTCCTCCTGGGGCAGGTACAGCCGGCCGGCGCGCCAGTCCTCGCCGACATCGCGCAAGATGTTGGTCATCTGCAACGCCACCCCCAGCTTGATCGCATAGGGGATAGCTTTTTCGCCGGCAAAGCCGATGATGTGCATGCTCATCAACCCGACGGTGGAAGCGACGCCGTAGCAGTACGCAGCGAGCTGTTCGAAGGTTTCGTAGCGCACCGGTTTGAAATCGCAGGCCACTCCTTCGATCAGCTGTTCGGCGTAGCGTGGTGGAACGTGGAAGCGCAGGCGGGTATCTGCCCAGGCGGTGGCGACTGGGTCTTCGCTGGGAGGATGGTGGGAAGTGGCACGGTGGCGCCAGATTTCCAGCTGTTCCTGTGCGTCGTGCAGCCCGCGGTCGACAATGTCGTCGCTCACCCGGCAGAAGGCGTAGAGGGCACGTGCTGCCCGTCGTTTGGCGGGCGGCAGCAGCCGCGAGGCCAGGTGAAAAGAACGGCTGTGGACAGCGGTGATCGATTCGCACTGCTGGTACGCGGACTCGAGGAGCGAGGGGTCGAAGGTTGCCGAAGAGGGCACGGGGTCTCCGTGCAGTGCCTCGTACGCCAAGTCCAGTAACATGTGTTCCCAGGTATGCTGTAGCTGCATGGTGGATCCTTTCCGCCTTGGTATTTCAACCGGGTCTGTGCTCCGGGTCTGTGCTCTTGGTGCAGTGGTGAGCCATGCTGAACTTGTACCACGATTGCGCTGTCAATGAAGGTAGCACAGACCCATTTGCTTGTCAAACAGTCGTCCATCCACCCAGTCGATGAAACCTCAAAAAAACATTGAAAAAGATTATACAAATGGTTGACAAGCCGGGCAATTGTGTGATACGATGAGAGAAAGTGGGGAAGCATGGAGGAGTGTGTGGGGAAACCTGTTGTGTTGGAATGGACACAGGAATGACATACAGCGACAAAACACCGATCTACAACTTGAAGGCTGTGGTTCAGGAAACCGGGTTGAAGGCAGACACGCTGCGGGCCTGGGAGCGGCGCTACGGGGTTCCGGCACCGCAGCGTACGGAGAGTGGCCACCGTCTCTATTCCGAGTACGACATTGAGGTGCTCAAGTGGCTGATTGTCCGTCAAGAAGAGGGGATGAGCATCAGTCGTGCCATTGAACTGTTGTCCCGGCTGGAGGAGGAGGGGAAGAACCCCTTGGAGGCGGGTGGGGGTGCGGTGGTGGGGGCTGAGGAGGGGCGGTGGGTAGAGAGCAGCCGTGTGCCTCCTGCGCCTGTCAATGCTCCTTTGGGGGAATCTGGCATGCTTGCCCAGATGCGTGAGGAGTGGATCGAGGGCTGCATGCGTTTTGACGAGCTGCGGGCCGAGCAGCTGTTGACCCAGGCCTTTGGTCTTTTTCCGGCGGAGGTAGTCTGTCTGGATCTGATCCAAAAAGGTCTGCGCGAGATTGGGACGGGCTGGGATGAGGGGCGGATCACGGTACAACAGGAGCATTTTGCGTCGGCGCTGGCGATCCGGCGGATGGAGTCGATGCTCTCTTCCACGCCGACGCCGACGCGGCCGGGGCGGATTCTGGTGGGTTGTCCTCCGGAGGAGGAGCACACCTTTGTTCCTTTGTTGATCTCGTTGCTGCTGCGTCGGCGCAGCTGGGATGTTGTCTATCTGGGGGCCAACGTGCCGTTGCGCAGCCTGGAGGCGACGTTGGGGGTAGTCAGGCCGAGTCTGGTGGTATTGACGGCTCAGCAGCTGCACACTGCGGCGGGGCTGATGGAACTTGCCGAGCTTTTGTTGCGTGTGCGGGTGCCGTTGGCGTTTGGGGGAATGGTATTTACGGAGGTGCCCAGGCTGCTGGAGTCGATTCCGGGGCATTATCTGGGGGATCGATTGGACCGGGTCATCGAAGGGGTCGAGCAGATCATGGCCCATCCGCGCCCGCAGCCGGCGTTGCATCAGGTAAGTTACGAATATCGGGAGGCGCTCGACCATTTTCGTTCTCGCCAGGCGTTGATTGAGGCGGAGGTGTGGGAGCGCATTGGGTTCCAGGTGCCCAAGCGACTGTTGGGGCTGGCCAATCTGAATTTTGGCCGCAACCTGCTTGCTGCGTTGACGTTGGGCAGCATGGACTATCTTGACACCGACGTCGATTGGATTGAGGGGTTGTTGGTCAACCATCACCAGATGCCGGCGGAAGCGCTTGAGGGATATTTGAACTGCTACTATGAAGCGGCTGTACGCCATCTGGATCCTTCTGGCAGCGTCGTGGTCGAGTGGCTTTCGCGGCTTTTGGGGCGGTCTGTGCCGCAGCGCCGGGTTCACCGTGAAACCGTACGGAAATAAAAGAA
>JAPLGY010000587.1 GCA_026389955.1 Caldilinea sp.
AGATATCTTCATAGATGAGGGGAGCAGCCGGGTACATGCGGTGCACCATCTGGTTGTTGTAGATGAAGGCAGCGGCACGGACTGGGCCGTTGACATTCAGTTCACCCTCGACGGTGACTTTGCCAAAATTGTTGGCACGGTTGATCACCAGGCCATCTTCAGCGCCGCCATCACCCAATGCAGACCCCGTCCGGCTGTGTTCGGTGCCGTTTCTGCTTTTTTGCCCGTACAGCACCATGTCTGCACCAGCGATGGTCAGGACGCCGCGTACAAAAGTTTCTCCGTCGCTGGCGCGCACGCTGAGATTGAGCTGCTCATCCTGATTTTCCACAAGCAGGCCGCTCTCCGTATCTGCGGCAGTGCGTATCCGCAGTGCTCCTCCGCGATGATAGAGTCCCCAGGTGTGCTCGCCGCTCTCTTCCAGCCAGAGCCCTGCAGACGCATCTCCGGGCGTCACCGTCAGCGCGCTGGCCTGCACTACGCCGTCGACCGCTAGTGTACCGGCTACATTCAACTCCCCATACAGGGTGTCGCCGTCGCGATCCAGTTTCCGCCGACTTGATTAAGTCGCCCGGTTTTTTATTGGCGTCATCTTGTGTCAAGCTTGATACAAAAGCCATAAGCCATTCTCCTTACCCAGCAAGATTCAGTTGATAGGGGTGTCTAGGTCGTGCGTACCGATTTCACGGAAATCAATCGGATCCTGCTGTTTGCTCATGTCAATCTGCACTTTCAGAGAGCGTGCACCGGTAGGAATCAATGTAGCAGGAATGCGCGCTGCATAGTAGCCGCAGGCTGGCCTGGTATTCCAGTGGCGGGCAAAAGGGTTATCATACGTTGCCAGTAGCCGTTCGATGGGCTGACCGTTGACCAGGATTGCTGTATGCTGGATATCATTGTGATAAACGGCCTGGTCACTGTTATCGATGTAGGTACAGCAACCGATCAAATAGAGCAATTTGTCACGCCCATTGGGCAGCACAGGTACCTGCAGTGCCAGGTTCGAGTTTGCTGGCAGCTGTGACATCTGATCGCTGCGATGACGGCGGTCTCCCCAAATGACCCCAGCTTCGGTGCCATTCAGCTGCCAATGGTAGGCAACACTCGCTTGCGCAGCGTGCGACCAGGGGTTTCGGCTGAACCCGACGCCGGAGAGCCATAAGCCAGAGTCGGTTTGCTGCTTCGAGATCAGTGCAATCTGTCCAGCCTGACCAACTGGGATGGCAAGCCACTGATGCGCTGGGTCAGTGTCATGGCCGTTGCTGTCAGAAATTGACCCATCCGGGCAGATGCTATGGGATCGCCATCCGCCCGCCCATAGGCCCAGATCCTGCTGCAAGGCGTTGCCTGCCAGCACATACGCTTTGATGATATTCCAACTGGTGCCTTGCACCCGCACCCACAGCGTATCGTAGCCAGCTGGGATCGTCACCACAGCGCCGTTGCCATCGGCATCGTTGTTTGTGCCAAACTGCACCAGAGACCGCAGGTTCCAGGGAGTCTGTGGGCCATAGCGGGTATTCCAATTGCTGTCCACCGCCGGACTGCCTAATTTTGCGATCACGCCCTGGCGTAGAGCATCGAGGATATCCTGGTAGATGATGGCGTCAGCGGGGTACATCCGGTGGACCATGGGGTTGTTGTAGACGAAGGCTGCGGCATGCAGCGGGCCATGGATGTTCAGCTCACTTTGTACCGTGACCTTGCCAAAGTCATTGTCAGGGTTGATGACAAGGCCTGTCTCGGTGCCGCCGTCGCGCAACGCGCGTGCTGGCTGACGGTTGCTGCCTGCGGCACCTACCTGCCGGTGTAAGAGAACTTCCCCCCCC
>JAPLGY010000623.1 GCA_026389955.1 Caldilinea sp.
GCTGCGCGTCGGCTGAAAGACGCAGACAAACCGGCTCCCCAGCCTGCTGCCAGGCCAGTTCGCTCGGAAAATACTGGATCAACACCAGCCCCCCCAGCACTTCATACCAGATGTGGTCGGCGTAGATTGTCTGTGCCTGCACCAGAGAGCCATGACAACACCAGAAATCTTCGGTCGGAGAGCCCCACACCTTTTCGGCACCCGCATGCAACGGCAAAAAATAGGCGATCATCCCCGTCTCTGGGTGCTGCTGCGCCAGGATGCCGTTCCACAGGTTGCGTTCCCAGTAATCCGCGTAGACAGACTCCCCGCTCCAGCGCAGCAGGGAGTCGGCCAAACGCATCATGTTGTAGACTGTGCAATGCTCCTGGGTGCGCTGTCCCAGACGTGCCGACAGCGCACCGGGCGGCGACCAGACTTCCCCGTTGGTCTGCCCGCCGGTCACATAAGTGCCGCGCGCCACCACCCCGTGGCGCCAGTAGGCGTCCACAATCTGCCGCCAACGCGGGTCACCCGTCACTTCCCAGGCCCGCGCTGCACCCTGCACCTCAGGAATCGTCGTGTTCATATGCAGGTTGGTGAGCACTTCCTGCCCTGCCACCAACGGATCAAAAAACCGGCGCCGGTCGTACCGCTGGAGCAGCTCCCGGTGCTCTGCATCGCCGGTCAAGCCATACAGATTGGCCCACACCTCGAGCATCCCCCCCGTCTCCACCTCCAGAATGGCCTCCATCTGCGCCTGGGTGAACTGGCCGCTCCAGCGGGAGAACCAGCGCGCCCACCGCACCAGAATCTCCAGTGCCTGCGCGTTGCCGCCGACAGCATACATGTCCCACAACCCCATCAGCGTCTTGTGCAGGGTGTAGTGGGGGGCCCAGACCGGCTTGCCGCGGGCCACCCAATCCAGATACTTCTCCGGGATAGAGCCTGCCCACTCGCCGCCATTTTCCTGTTGGCAGCGTGCCAGTTCGCTGACGATGTAGTCGGCTTTGCCCTTCACCTCCTGGTCACCCGTCGCAGCCCCGATCGAGGCCGCAGCAGAGAGCCAGTGGCCCAAAAAGTGGCCGCGCAGCTGGCAGCTGGGTGCCTCCCACCCCCAGTGGATGTCCTCCAGACGGTGGGCAGGGCTCCACAGCCCTGCCTCCAAATAGTGGTTCTGCAGCAGATTCTCGGTTTTGAGCGAGAGCATGTAGCTGCGATTGAGCTGATAACGCTGCAGAAAGAGGCCAGGCAACAGCCTGACCGTCCCTCTGCGGACAGGATGCAGCAAGTTTGTCATGGTCGGTTGCCTGTTCTCAGTCTCTGTTCTCAGTCTCTGTGCTCAAGCTGTACGGAACCAGACCCGCATTTCGCCCGGCGTGCGGTTGTCCCATGTCGCATAGGGCACCGCCACGAGCTCGACCGGCTGTGTGCCGGACGGGCGGTTGCGCCGGTAGAGGGTCTGGCTGTCCCAGCCCTCCTCGCTCACCAGCCGGCCAGCTCCGCGCAGCACAGCCACCCCGCCCAACAGCGCAGGCTGATAGTCCACGGCAAACGCAGCGAGCT
>JAPLGY010000238.1 GCA_026389955.1 Caldilinea sp.
GCCGGCGTAGGCGCAGGCCTGCGCCAGGGCGGGGTTGAGCTCTGTGCCGGCTTCGGGCAGCCCCAAGGCGGCGGCTGTCCTGGCAGCAGCCAGGACAGCAGGGTCACGGCTGACGACCACGATCTGGTCGAAGCGGGCGCTGTGCTGGGCTGTGGACAAGGTCTGTGCCAGCAGCCGGGCGCTGAGTTCAGCGCGTTGTGCAGGCTGCAGCGCGCGAGAGAGCCGGCTTTTGCCTTCGTTGAAGGGCTTCACCGGCACGATCAGCCACAGTTTCACGGGGCTGGCCTGCTGCTGGCCAACACGGGCCGGAGGGTGGCGGCAAACTCGATCACGGTTGTGGCCAGCTGGGCCTTGCTGGCCAGGTCGTGCATGAGGGTATCGGCCACGAGGGCGGGCATTCGGACGTGGGCAGCGGCGGCGGCGTCGATCTTGTCCAGCACGAAGCCGTCGAGCAGGCCATCGAAGTGGGCGGCGATCGTGACCGGCGAGACCGGGTAGCCCATCTCGCGCATCATCTTGGCTGCAGGCCCTTTGATCGCCTGGCCGCCGACGATCGGAGCGACGGCGATCTTGGGGGCGCGCAGCGACGGCAGCAGGCTGCGCATCTCGCCGACGCTCAGGATGGGGTCCAGGCTCAGGTAGGGGTTGCTGGGACAGAAAACGACGACGTCGGCCCGGACCAGGGCTGCGTACACAGCGTCGGTCAGTGTCGCCTCTGCGGCTCCTACGAAAGAGACATCGAGCACGCACGGCTCACAGCGCCGGCCCACAAAATAATGCTGGAACGGCAGGTCGCCCTCGTCGGTGTGCACCAGGGTGCGCACCGGCAGATCGCTCATGGGCAGCACCGTGGAAGGCACCCCCAGCGCCCGACGCAGCCGGTCGGTGACTTCGGTCAGGCTGCTGCCCTGGCGCAGCCACTCGCTGCGCCGCAGATGCAGCGCCAGATCTTTGTCGCCCAGGCGGAACCAATCCTCGCCCCCCAACAGCCCGACCATCTTCAGCACGGCAAAGCTTTCGTCTGCGCGGCCCCAACCCAGCTCCGGGTTGTTCACACCGGCCAGATTGTAGATCACCGTATCCAGATCCGGGCAGATGGTCAATCCCCAATGCTCGAAGTCGTCGCCGGTATTGACCACCACGGTGAGCGCCCCGGGGGGCAGGACGGCTTGCAGGCCGGCGGCCAGCTTGGCGCCACCGACCCCGCCGGCCAGGGCGACGACCTGTGGAGTGTGGCGGAGCGCGCAGCGGTTCTCGGCAGAGAACAGGTTGCTTGTCACAAAATTATCTCCAGACCAGAATGCTGTCCAGCGGCCGGCGCTCGCGTTGCCGGGTCTCTGCCGGGTAGCCAAGGGTCAAAATTGCCTGCGGTTCCCAGGCGTCGGGCAGTGCCAGCACTGACCGGACGAGCGCCGGCACAAAAAGGGCTGCACACATCCAGCAGCTTGCCAGCCCGGCCGCGTGGGCAGCCAGGAGCAGGTTCTGACAGGCCAGAGCCACGCTCTGCACCGCCATGGTCCACTCTGCTCGGCTGCGGCCAGGATCCGGGTAAGTATCCATTTCTTGCAAAGTGACGCAGGGGACGACCAGCACCGGAGCGCCGGTCAGCCGGGCATGGCTGGCTGCGACCCGCTGTTCGACTTGCGCGGGGTCGGCGCCGTCGCGGGCCAGGTCGGCCCGCCAGACCGCAGCCATCTGCCCGCTCAGAGCCGCTTTGACCTCTGGCGAGCGGACCACGCAGAAGCGCCACGGCTGCCGGTTGTGGGCCGAAGGGGCCCAGCAGGCCGCTTCGAGCAGAGAATCGATCAGCTCGTCGGCCACGGGCTCGGCTTTGTAGCGTCGGATCGAACGGCGGGTGCGCGCCAGCTCGACAAAGGCCGCCAGGGCAGGCGGCACAGCTTGGTCACCAGACAAGGCGGGGTGGGGATGGACGGCGCTCATGGTGAAAAGTATAACACGGTGTTGCGGCGTCTAAAAAGGTCGTCACCTCATCGTCGAGTTGGAGGGATGCCTGGCGTGCTTATTGATACATCCCGTACATTTTGGCTGCCTCGATCAGAGCATGGACATTTTCCGGCGGTGTCTTGGGTGGAAGCGCACAGCCAGGCCCCAGGATCAGCCCGCCGCCTTCTCCCAAGCGTACAATTGCTTCCTGGGCGGCCTCTTCGACATCGTGGGGCGTGCCCAGCGCCATCACGCCACTCGGATCGACCGGCCCCAGCACGATAGTTCGCCCCCGTGTGGCGGCCTTGACAACGGGCATGTCGATTTTGTAGTCGAGTTCCAACACGGCGGCACCAGTCTCTACCATATCGGGCACAATGGCCGTGGCGTCTCCACAGATATGGTAGGCCAGATCGATGTTGTGCGCTTTGAGATTTTGGACCATGCGTTTGGCATAGGCCCACTCAAAGGTGCGGTAGGATTTCGGCGAGCAGACATCGGGGCCCGAGAGCGATTCGCCGATAGAGGTCATGTGTGCACCTGCCTCGATTTGGGCGTAGGCATAGCGCGTCGTCACCTCGAGGGCGAACTCCAGAAGACGGTGCAACTTCTTCGCCAGCTCCGGATCGCCCCCGTTGCTGCGGCGCCCGCTGCGGGCACCATCTGCCTGTGCCAGCCGCAAGAGAAACTCCTCCATGCCCAACAACATCGCCGCCAGCGAGAAGGGCCCTTGATCGGCGCGCCCGATGATAAACGCTTTGTCACCGATTTCGTTGGCAACGATGCGCGTGGCTTTGAGGTTCTCGACAAGCGGATGAACCTTGTGGGGGTCGGGGACGACGAGTTGGTCGATATCGTCGAGCGACCGGATGGCCGGCCCGTGACAGACCGGTGCGCTGCCCTCCATGTACTCGACTGCCGCGCCGCATGCCTCTGCCAGCGCAGCAGTGCCATTTTCAAGCAGCAGCACGTCATGGCCGAACTCACGCCATGCCTGGATCTGTCCTTCCGCCATTGCCTCGCCATTTTGAAAAAACTCTGGAAAGGGCATGCCCGATGTCTGGGCGACCATCATGAAATTGTGCAGATCGACCGGCACGCGGTCGGGAATGCCGCCAGCGAGCACCGTGCGCACGCGCTCGAGCGAATTGGTTGGGTGGGCTGTCATGCAAGCTGTCCTTTCATACTGCAAGTTTCAGGGTGGTCAGAAACGAAATTGGAGGTGTGTGTTGGCTGGCAGAAACTCGGCGACCCAGCGAGTGAAGCACGCCCCCAAAACCGCAACAGTTGTCACCGTTTGATCATAAAACCGCCATCCACGAAGAGCGGAGTACCCGTGATGAAGGAGGCGCCGGGCGACGCCAAGAAGAGGGCAGCTTGTGCGACCTCTTCAGGTTGTGCCATGCGCCCCAACACATGCGCGCTGTTGGCAGTGGCACGCAGTTGATCGGGATCGTCGGTCGTCCGCAGCGCCTGATGTGTGAAGCCGGCATCTACCCAGCCCGGACAGAGCGCATTGACGCGTATGTGATAGGGTGCTAATTCCTGAGCAATGCCGTACGTCATGCTCAACACCGCACCTTTGGTGGCTGTGTAGGCAAAGCTTTTCTCCGAACCGACAAACGCTGACACGGAAGACAGGTTGATGATGGCGCCGCCGCCAGCGGTTTTGATTGCGGCGACAGCATACTTCGTGGCGAGAAAGGTGCCCGTCACATTGACCGCCAGAATCTCCTCCCAGGCACGCTCCTCCATTTCATCGATATGTCCGGTGCGCAAAATGCCGGCCGCATTCACGAGCGTTGTCAGTTTGCCAAAACGCGCCGTGGCGCGCTCGACGGCTTGGCGGCAGGATGAAGCCTGCGTCACGTCGAGTACAACGTCCAGCGCTTCCCCACCCGCTTCGCGGATCGAAGCCGCCATCTTTGCAACGTGTTCGGCTGCGATGTCTGCCACGATGACGGCGGCACCTTCCTGTGCAAAGAGCCGAGCAATCGCCGACCCGATGCCACCGGTTGCCCCTGTGATCAAAGCAACCTGCCCTGCCAGCTGTCCCATCTATCTCCTCCTTTTTATCGGTGACGTTGCAGATGTAAAACGAGCAGCCCCCCGCGGGGCGTCTTGTCGCTTCGGAGAGTATGCGTCATCTTGGCGAAATTCTCCGCATCGATCACCTGCTCTGCCACATCATGCCACAGATCTGTGACCGTGAATTGTGTCCCTGCTTCCCAGCCCAGCACTTCAACGGGCAACGTAAAGTGGATAGACAGCTCAGCAGCAGGGTTCGGATTGCCCGCAACCAGCAAACATTCGTCGCTGTTCCAATACAGATATGGGACAGGCGCTGGCGAGTCGGTTCTCGCGCCGATGGGCAGAAGATGTGCGGCGGTATGGCCGACGCGCAGCGGACGGATCAGATGGCTGAAACGTCTACGAATCGCAATCAGTCGTTTCACATCCTCGAGCATGGCAGCATGTCGTCGTTCGTCAAGCTGTTGCCAATCCAGCCAACTGGCGTAGAGCCAGCGTCCCTGCCCGAACAACTCGCCGCCAAACAACTTTGGGCTGTGTTGCGGCAGGGGACGATAGTCGGCGTCAAACTCTTCGCCAGCCATAAACAAAGGCACGGCAGGTGTGAGCAAAAAGGCATAGCCGAAGACAAAACGGCTGCCTTGCGCCGCATAGGGATTCTGGTCGAGGGGCGTGCCATCCCAGCCATTGTCATGACAACTCAACTGGACCGAGAGGTAACTTCCTGTAGGGAGCCGCAGCGGCAGAATCAGCCGCAAATTCGGTGCTTCGCCCTCAACGGTGACGGTGAAGTCTGCCGCGGTATTGCCAGAAATCTTCCAAGGCCAGTGGTACATCGGGTGTGTGACCGTAATATTGCTGATCTGTCTCCCGACAGGTGCGCCAGTAATTTGGAGAGTTATCTCTCGCACAGTATAGGTCCCCACCCCACCAGGACCTGTCTGTTGTTTTTCGAGCTCGCCTGCTTCCTGAAGAGCAAACTGGAAGGAGGCCTGCCCTTGATTGCTGGCGGTCGAGCCGTCGCTGTACTCAATCACCACCTGAAATCCGCTCGTTTTGGGTGCTGTTGCGCGCTGCATGTAGCTGGCGACATCGGTCAGCAGCGGGCTATCCTGCACAAACCCATGATTGAGACTGAGACGTTCCCCCCATTGGATGAAATCGCTGGCGCCAGCATAGGCAGGGCCCAGCTCGGCAAAGACGACGATGGGGTGTCCGGCTGCAGCGCAGCGTTGGCGAATGCGGTTCCACAGGTCAGGACGATAGGTGGCCACATCCAGGCGATACCCATCGACGCCGTATTTTTCCACATAAGATGACCATACCTCTACCCACCAATCATCCAGATCGCGATGGCCCCCTGACCAGTCATAGTCCACCATCCCCCAGGTCCCCCCTTTGAACCAGTGGGGCTTCTCCGCAATCAGCGGGCTTGAAGCCATGACACCATGCGTGATGACATCCAGAAAGACCTTGATGCCCAGTTCGTGGGCACAGTCGATCAGATCTTTGAATGCTGCGGCGTCGCCCAGGGTGGGATCGAGCTCATCTGGCAAGATACAAGCATACTGCGTCCAGATGTTGTAAAAGTGGGTAGCGTCGGCCAGCGAATGGCCGGTCAGCCAGATTCCAGTAACGCCCAGGTCGTGCACATACTGCAACTTCTCACGAAGGCTGTCAAATGTTCCCGACTCTGGGCCTGCTGGAGACGTGAATGCTTTTGTAGCGATTTCGTAGATCACCAGATCGTGGATCCAGTCAGGTGCGGATGAAGAAATTTTATCGGCAGGTGATTGGGTTGGGTTCATGGCAAAAAGTCACTTTCGTAAATATAAACGAAATTGCGTTGTCACAGGGCGGGGTCAGGACAAGTCCATCCACGCGCATTTGGCCGATTTGTGCTGTCATGCGCGCAACATCATCACATCGAATGGATTGAACCGGTACAGCCCGACCCGGTAATCGTGCTGATCCGCAAAGTCCAACATGCCGTTCAGCGCTTCGTTGATGTAGGCTGCTGTGGCATCGCAGAAACAGTGGCCAATCAATTGTGATTAACCGCGGGCCAGACGTTGTGCACGCTGTCTCAGCAGC
>JAPLGY010000189.1 GCA_026389955.1 Caldilinea sp.
GCCCTATTTTCTTTATGTGGGCCATCGCACACCCTACAAAAATTTTTACGCGCTGCTCGAAGCCTTTGGTCGCTCCCAGCTGGCGCAGAATTTTGACCTCAAAGTGCTTTCCCCGCTGCAGGGTTTTTCCAGCGAAGAGCAGGCCTGCATGCAACACTACGCCATCACACAGCAGGTCCAGCTCCTCCTCTCCCCACCAGACACCGTGCTGCGCCAACATTATGCCGGCGCATTTGCCTTTGTCTACCCCTCACGCTACGAGGGCTTTGGACTCCCCATCCTCGAAGCCTTCGCCAGCAGAACCCTGGTCTGCACCTCCAATCTCTCTTCGATGCCAGAACTGGGCGGGACGGCGGCTCTGTATTTTGACCCGCAGTCGGTGGAGTCGATCGCCGCCTGTCTGCGGCAAGCCGTTGCCCTGACACCCCTAGAGCGCCAGCAGCGGATCGAACAGGGGGTAGAACGGGCACGGTTCTATTCGTGGGAACGCTGTATCCTCCGCACCCTCGCCGTGCTGCGCCACCTGGTTGAACCCGGAGCCTCCCAATGAACCCGTGGGTCGTTTTCGACATGGAGCATCCGCTGGCACGCCAGAACCGCTGTTTTTCTGACAGACCAGGAGGCCCCCCCGCCGACGATTATCTCACCGCCATGACCTATGCGCTGCAGCGTGCCGCCGAATCGCACGGATTTCGCCCCATCACCGCCGACCTCTTCGCAGCCACAGCGACACCCCCTCGTGCTGCATACTTGTTCTCGCATATGACGACCTCGCTGACCCCGGCATTGCTGGCACAAGGAATCAACCCAACCCTCTGTTTTTCGGTCGAGTCGCCGCTCACTGCGAAACGTTTCTACCACGACCTGCGCCGGCAGGTCGCCCCCTTCCAACAGGCCTATCTCTTCGCCGGAGCCCTGCCCCGGCTGCAAGGGTTGCAGACCGCCGGCCACAGACTGTATATTGCGATGGAAAGCCGCCAGCGCCTGCCCCTGATTCCCTGGAATACACGCCGATTTCTCACCTTGATCAACAGCAACAAACGTGCAGGCAGCATCGCCCCCGGCCTGCCAGCCAGCCAACGTTGGCGATCCGAAGCGCTCTACCAGGGGCTGCGCCTGATCGACCCCCTGCTGCGCGGGCGCGAACTCTATGTCGACCGGCTGGAGGCCATCCACCATTTTGCCCGCTACCCAGATTTTCACCTCTACGGCTATGGCTGGGAACAGCCCGTCCACCACGCCCGCACAGCGATCCAGCAGGCTGTTCGACGCGCCTGGCAGGGAGAGATCGCAGCCGGTATTCGGGCCAAACGCACACTCCTCAGCCACTATCGCTTTGCGATCTGTTTTGAAAATACTGTTTTCCCAGGCTATCTGACCGAAAAGCTCTTCGATTGCCTGCTGGCTGGTTGTATCCCGATCTATTGGGGAGATCCCACCGTGGCTGCCCAGATCCCAGCCGAGCTGTGGATCGACTATCGCCAATTTGCTTCGTTGGCCGAATTGGATGCATTCTTATGGCAGATCAGCCCGGCAGAAGCCCAGCGCCATCTGGAAGCAGCCGGAGATTTTCTGGCCAGCCAGGCGTTCGAACCCTATCTGGCCGAAACGTTCGCAGCCCGGCTATTCCGCCATCTCTGCGCGTAAGATGGGCCTGTGATCGACGACAAGACTGCGTAGCGACGGCTAGAATCCGATTGCGAGACGGCACACGTGCGTATTTTTCAAATTTTGGAAGCCAACGCCAATACAGCAATCGCTGTCAACCAGACCTGGCGGCGCAATCTCTATGAGCCCCTGCTCGACCTCGGCCACGAAGTTGTCTTGTTTTCAGCCCAGGACGGCCGACGGGCACTGGCCCACAACGACGCTGCGTTGCGTGCCCGCTTCAGCCAGCAGATGGTGGACACCTTCCGCAGCGAGCATGCCCGCAGACCCTTCGATCTGGTCTTCGCCTATTTGATGGATGGAATGGTCGACCCAGCTGCCATCGACGAGCTGCGCCGGAGCGGCGTGCCTGTGACCAATTTCTCCTGCAACAACGTGCACCAGTTCGACCTGGTGGACACGCTTTCACCCCATTTTGATCTCAACTTGCACGCCGAAAAAGAGGCACGGACCAAATTTTTGGCCGTCGGCGCCAATCCGCTCTGGTGGCCGATGGCATCCAACCCCACTTATTTCAAACCGGTGGCAACCCCACGCAGCCTGGCTGCCAGTTTCGTAGGCGCCAACTACGCGCTGCGCGCCCGCTACCTTGTCCATCTGCTGCAAAACCAGGTGGATGTCCAGATCTATGGGCCGGGCTGGCTGAGCGGCGATCTCTCCCGCCGGCGGGCGCTGGCCAAACGAATCTATTTTCTTGGGCTGGCCGCGCTGGCGCCTTCCGCCGAACGGCGCTGGTGGGCATCTGCCAAGCTCGAGGAGCTGGACTTCCGCAGCAGTGTTGCACGCCGTTTCCCCTCCCATGTACACCCACCCGTCTCCGACGACGAACTGGTGGCCCTGTACAGCCGCAGCCACGTCAGCCTGGGTTTTCTCGAAGTCTACGACGGGCACGACCCGACCCGGCCAGTCACCCAACATCTTCATCTGCGCGAATTCGAAGCCCCGATGTGCGGTGCCCTCTATTGCACCGGCTATCTGGACGAACTGGCCGAACATTTCGAGCCCGACACCGAAGTGATCGTCTACCGCAGCCAGCACGAATTGCTCGACAAAGTCCGCTTTTATCTGGCCAATCCTGCCGCAGCCGAACGCGTGCGCCAGGCCGGGATGCAGCGTGCACGCCAGGAGCATACCTACCATCGCCGATTTCAAAGCCTCTTCCGCAGCCTGGGCTTGCAGTGACCCAAGATGCCCACCGTCAGCGTTGTCATCCCTACCTACAATCGGGCTGACCTGCTCAGCTCAGCCATTGACAGCGTGCTGGCACAAAGCTGCCCGGCCAGCGAGATCCTCGTCGTCGACGACGGCTCGACCGACACCACTGCCCAGGTCGTCATGGGCTACGGCCACCCGGTACAGTATTTGCAGCTGCCCCACACCGGGCTGCCGGCGGCCACCCGCAACGCCGGTATCCGCGCCGCTACCGGAGATTTGCTCGCTTTTTTGGACTCCGATGACCTTTTTCTGCCCGACAAACTGGCCCTCCAGACCCAGGCCATGGCCCAAATGCCTGAAGCCGGGCTGGTCTACTCGGACGCCCTCTTTTTCCGCACACAGCCAACCGAACCGGTCGGACACGTGCTCGACGGGTTGCCGTCCCCGACAGGCTGGGTGCTGCCCCAACTGCTGGTCGGCAATTTTCTGGCTCCCCCGGCAGTCCTGGTCCGCCGCACAGCGCTGGAATCGGTCGGGTTTTTCAACGAAAATCCTGACTTTTTTGCTGTCGAAGATTTTGACCTGTGGCTGCGGCTGGCGGAAGCGTTCCCCTTCACCTACCTTCGACCGCCGTTCTCCCGCAGCCAGCCAACAGTATCGAACAGCACGCCACGAAGCCTATGCGCTGAGCCATGCCGCTGTAGCCACAGCCGAGGCCCACGCCAGATGCTGGCGGCCAGCTGCCTGGCACACCCTGCAAGCGGTCAGCCATCTTGTGCGCCTGCCCGGTCTTGGGCTGCCAGCAGTGCACGCCTGGCGCCACCGCAGCAAAATACGCAGAGACGCCGCCCGATGAACCAGAATCCACGCCCAGGACTTTTGTTGCTGGAAGCCTTGCCCACCCTCGCCGGCGGGCAGACTGTGCTGCTCAACCTGCTGCCCGCGCTGACGGACCGCTTTCGAGTCAGTATCCTGCTGCCAGGCGAGGGTGAGCTGGCACAGGCCTGCCAGGCCCAGGGCGTAGCGTGCTTCTTTGCCCCGATCGGACGCTACTCGCTGATGCACAAATCGCTGCGCGATCTGGCCGCCTACAGCGTGTTGACCCCCCGCCTGGTCTGGCGCACACTGCGCTTGATCCGCCAACAGCAGATCGATCTGGTCTATGCCAACAGCGGCCCAACCTTTCTCTGGGGCGCGCTGGCCGCACAACTGGCTGGATGTCCAATCCTCTGGCACCACCATAACCTGTTTGCCGACGGCAAAACCCTGTCCGCCGTGCGGGCAGCCGCACACCTGCCCGCCCTCCACACGATCGTCTGCGCATCCACTGCCGCCCAACAACAACTGGCAGGGCTGCCCCCTCGAACAATCACCGTTCCCAACGGCGTCGACACCGAACGGTTCCGTCCCAACCCGGCAGCACGCCCCGCAATCCGCAACGCACTGGGAATTCCAGACAACGCATGGGTGGTCGGTCTGGTCGGCGATCTGATCCCCCTCAAACACCAGGATACCCTGCTGACCGCGCTGCCGACGGTGCGACAACAATTTCCACAGACCTGGGTTGTCCTGGCCGGTGAACCCCGAACCGGAGAAACGCTCAGCCAACGCTATGCCCAGCAGCTTCGACAACTCCCCCAGACACAGGTCAAGCAGATCGGACGGCGCACAGATCTGCCTGACCTGCTCAATGCCCTGGATCTGCTGGTCGTCGCATCGGAACGAGAAACAGGTCCACTTGTGCTGCTGGAAGCCCTCGCCTGCGGGCTGCCTGTGCTGAGCACACCGGTCGGACGTGCCCCAGAACTGTTGCCCGCCGATCTCCTCTTTCCCGTCGGGGATTCAGCCGCCTTGGCTGCAGCCCTGAGCGCCTGGCTGCCTGCCAGACAGCGCCGAGAAACTGCTGCACGCCAGCTGCGCCAGCTGGCAGAACGCGACCTGTCGCTGGCCCATTTCCAGAACGCCATCCAGCGTGTGATCGCGGAAATCCTGAGCAACACCCTCCCGCAAGAGAGCCGACTCCCATGAATGTCCCCTTTCGCTCCTTTCCAGCACCCTCCAACGCACTGCGCACCCTGACCACTGCAATCCTGATCGGCTTTGCCCTGCTCTACACCGGCTGGATCACCTATGTCATTGCAGCGGACCGCCCGTTGGACTTCTATACCTATCTCCTGGCTGCCGCGGCCTTCGCACAGGGGGAGGACCCGTATACGATGAGCAGTGCAGCACAGGACATGCTGGCCGGTCAGATGGGGGTCACCCACTTCGCACGCGTCTATCGCTATCCGCCCCACACCGCACTGCTGTTGTTGCCCCTGCTCCAGCTCCCCCCACAGGGGGCAGCACTGGTCTGGGTCACCCTCAATGCGCTGGCACTGGTCGCCGGCGCCTGGTTTCTGGCCACGCTCTACCCCCACCCATACAGCCGCCCGCTGGCACTGGGGCTGATGCTCTGCTCGGTGCCGCCGCTGGCCACCCTGCTGGCCGGCCAGGTGGTGGGCTTGCTCTACCTCACCACCGTGCTAGGGCTGGCCTGGCTCGCCCGCAGCCAGGTGGTGCGCAGTGGTCTGGCGCTGGCCATCGGCTCTTTGCTCAAATTGCTCCCCCTCGCGCTCATCCTCTATCTCTTTTGGCGCCAACAGTGGCGTGCCGGCCTCGTTGCCGCAGGGCTTCTGGGAGGGTTGTTTGTCCTTGCGACCCCACTGGCTGGCCTGGACGGGATGCAGCACTATCTGGCCAACGCAATTGCCCTGGGGGGACCCGACACCGTGATCGCCGATCCGGTCAACCAAACCCTCACCGCCTTGGCAGGTAGAAGTTTTGCAGCGCTGAGCAGCGACCAAATTGTGCTCGTCGGGCGCATCGCCAGCCTGGCAATTGTCCTGCTGACCGCTGCGGTCTGTGTGCCGTTGGGCACGTCGCACAGCTTTTTGGTGCGCGAGGCCGCACTGATCGTGGCTGCGCTGCAGATGGTTGCTCCCTTCACCTGGTATCTGCAGCTGGTAATGCTGCACATTCCACTCTTCGTTACGCTGATGACCTTGCTTCCCCAACGCCGCAAGAAAACGATCGCTGCTGTCGGGCTGCTGGCGATGTTAAGCAATCTGCACGGTTTGTTTTGGCGCCCGATCGCCGAGAGCCTCGGCAACGGCTGGTGGATGTCCACCCCACTGTTTCTGACCCTGCTGCTCTGGGCCTGTCTGGCTACAGACATTGTGACAGAAAAACAGTCCCTGCGCAGAAAAACCGCACCCGCTCAAAATTAGATGCATCCTCTGCCACAGAACCTGTTTGTGCCAGTTCGGGCCTATTTCATTGTTGTGATATACTGCTTCCGATATTTTTGGCGATCCTCCCGACAATCATACAAAACGAGCAGGTGGAACAAAATCATGAGCACAGTGAGTCTGGTCACCGGCGGTGCCGGTTTTATTGGTTCCCACGTCGTCGACGAACTCATCGCCCTCGGCCACCAGGTCTTGGTACTCGACGATCTCAGCGGCGGTTTTCGCAGAAATATACACCCCGCAGCCCAGTGGATCGAAGGCAGCATCACCGATGTGGCCTTGGTCGACCGCCTGTTCGACCTGCATCGCATCGACTATGTCTACCACCTGGCCGCCTATGCCGCCGAGGGCCTCAGCCATTTCATCAAACGGTACAACTACACCAATAACCTGCTCGGCAGCGTCAACCTGATCAACGCGTCGGTCAACCACGCCGTCAAATGCTTTGTCTTCACTTCCTCCATCGCCGTGTACGGCGCAGCTCAGCTGCCTATGCACGAAGAGACCACCCCGCAGCCTGAAGATCCGTACGGCATCGCCAAATACGCAGTCGAACTCGACCTGGCAGAAAGCCAGGCCATGTTTGGCTTGCCTTATGTCATCTTTCGCCCTCACAATGTCTATGGAGAGCGCCAGAACCTCAGCGATACCTACCGCAACGTGATCGGAATTTTTATCCGCCGTGCCATGCAAGGCCTGCCGCTGACCATCTTCGGGGATGGCGAACAGACCCGCGCCTTCACCCATGTCGACGATGTGGCGCCGATCTTGGCACGCTGTGTCGAACGCCCTGCGGCCTACAACCAGGTTTTCAACATCGGCGCCGATGAGCGCTGTTCTGTCAACCAGATCGCCCAGCTGGTCACAGCCGCGCTCGACCGCCCCTGCCAGATTACTCACCTGCCCCAACGCCACGAAGTCCTGCATGCCTACGCCAGCCATACCCGGGTACAGACCTATTTTGGGGACTTGCAGCGCCACATCGGCCTTGAACAGGGCATTCGCCGGATGGCGGTCTGGGCGCAGACTCTCGAGCCGGATGTCTCGAAACCCTTTGCCGGCATTGAGGTGCGCAAAAGGCTGCCCCCTTCCTGGGCTGCCTTGGACACCCCCAACCTGCGCTGAGTTACCAATCGAGGAACTTCGGGATGTACCACAGTTTTACAGTCAGTGTCGTTTTCCCAGCCTACAACGAGGCACCCTACATCCGCAGAGCGGTGGAAGATTTCCTGGACAGCGGTGTCGTCGACGAAATCGTCGTTGTCGACAACAACTCCCAAGATGCCACCGCCCAGGAAGCCAGCCGTGCCGGCGCACGGGTCGTCACCGAAACACGCCAAGGGTACGGCCATGCCCTGCGTCGCGGGCTGCGCGAGGCAACCGGGGATCTGATCATCCTGGCCGAGCCAGACGGCACCTTTGTCGGCAAAGATGTGTTCAAATTGCTCGCCTATGCCGACGATTTCGAAATGGTCTGCGGCACCCGCACCACCCCCGAACTGATCTGGGAAGGCGCCAATATGGGCTGGTTTCTCCGCCAGGGCAACTGGATCGTGGCAAAGCTGCTCATGCTGCTTTACAACACCCCCTCGCTCAGCGACTGCGGCTGCACAATGCGGCTGATTCATCGCAAAGCGCTGGACCGCTTCCAAAACCAGCTGACTGTCGGAGGATCCCATTTTCTGCCCGAAATGGTCATCCTGGCCCGCAAGCAAAATCTCCGCTTCATCGAAATCCCGGTCAGCTATCGGGGCCGGGTCGGCGAATCCAAAATCACAGGCAACCTCAAAGGAGTCCTGCGTACCGGAACGCGCATGATCTGGCTCATCCTTCGCTGTCGGTTCTAAACACTTTTGTCAAAGCCCGATCGAGTAAGCAGTGTATTTCCAATGAAGACGCTTCGCCAATCTCCTGTCGTTGGGCTGACTCTCCTGGGGGCACTCCTTTTTCAAATCGTCACGTTCTGGGCGCTGCAGTGGCAGCCGCTCACCGCCGATGAAGGAGAGTTTATGCTGGCAGCCCTCGACTGGCCGGCCCGCCGCTCGCTCATCCCACACCCACAGCTGTACGTGCACGCGCTGCAAGCTGCGTTTTTGTTGTGGGGTGAATCGGTGCCGGCAGCACGTATGGTCAATCTGCTGGCCAATCTGGCCACCACCCTCCTGCTGCTGCCGCTGACTGCCTTGGTGCTGCGCCGCCAACTGCCCCCAGACCGTATCCCACACGCCCAGATCAGCGCACTCCTGCTCTGGGCTGCCTGCCCGCTGGTCATCCAGAACCAGCTGCTGCTCGATATCGACAACGGCATCCTGACCAC
>JAPLGY010000454.1 GCA_026389955.1 Caldilinea sp.
GCTTGTCGCAGCAGGTCGCCCATGTGCATGTGGTCAAAGTTGATGCCGACGACTGTGAGTTTGGACATCGTGCACTCTCCTTGCAAAAAATGGTGGGCCTTGGGTGGTGACAGCGTTGTGGTCAGGTGGCGGGCAGACGCCGCACTTCGCCGGGCCGTTTGGGCTGTCCGTCATGGGCGCTGCCGATGGCAGCAAATGCGAGTGCCAGGCTGCGCAGGTTGTCTGCTGCGTGATGGGAGGGGGTGCGCCCTTCCTCGATGGCGCAAAGCAGTTCGGCCATGGTGCCGTGAAAGCCATCTGGAAACCACTGCCCGTGCAGTTGGGGAGCAGCGACGCCTTCTGCGGTGAAGATCTGCAGGTGCTGTTCTTGCAGACCAGGGCCGCTGCTCAAGGCGGTTGCCTGCGTTCCGACCAGGAAGGTGCGGTCGTGGTGCCCCACGGGGGTTGCGGCGTTGAAGCTGAGTGTTGCCTGCGCGGATGGGTAGTCGACCAGGACGTGGGCGAGCATGGGGGGGCGGGGGCGTTGGCTGTGTGTGCGTGTGACGGTTGCGAAAACCTGTTGGGGGGGTGTGCTGCCAAAGTAGCAGGTCAGCATATCGAACCAGTGGATGGCAAAATCGTAGAGCACCAGGTCGTCGATTGTGTCGAAGGGGGTGCCGACGACCCACGAGTGGTCCCAGTGCACAGAGAGATCTGCGCTGATCAGTTCGCCGAGCAGCCCGGCGGCCACTGCCAGCCGGAGGTAGGCGACATGGGGTGCCCATCTTCCGTTTTGGTTGACGGCGAGTTGTGCACCTTGTCTGGCGGCCAGTTCGCAGAGTCGTTCGCCGGTGTCGAGGTCGAGCACAAACGGTTTTTGGCTGAGAACGTGTTTGTGGGCCATCAAGGCGGCCTCGATCAGCGCCACACGTTCGGCGGGGTGGGTGGCGATATCCACCACTTCGATGTCGTCGCGGCGCAGCAGGTCGTGGGCATCTGTGTAGACGGTGGCGTCGGGGTAGAAGGTGGATTTGCGCTCTTGGGCGCGTGCGAGATGGGGGTCGCACAGCGCCACGACGTTGTAGCCTGCTGCGCGGTAGGCGGTGAGGTGGTGTGTGGTGATGCCGCCGCAGCCGATCAGCCCGATGCCGGGGCGAGTGTGTGGGGTGCGTGGGCGATAGGGGAGCTCTGCTGCGGCAAGCGTCGGCTGGCTTCTGCCGAATGCGCCGGCGTAACTATGCGGCTGCACCTGTGTTTGGGGGTGTTCTGGCTGGGGTGAAGCGGCTGTCATGGTGCTGTCTCCGTTTGATGGTGTGAGCGTGCGCTTCGCTGTCCGGCCCACAATGCAGCGCCGACGGGTCCTGCATCGGAGCCTAGTTCGGCCTGCACGATCCGCACCCGGTCCACTGGAATTGCGCGGCAGCGGTCGCGCACGATGGCGCGCACTGGTGTCAACAACTGTTCGCCGAGATTGGCCACGCTGCCGCCCAAGACCACACAATCCGGGCTCAGTATTGTGACCAGGTTGGCCACGCCTGCGCCCAGATAGCGGGTGACCTGGGCCAGAATTGACTGTGCCACGGGGTCGTTGGCGGCAGCCGCCTGACCGACCAATGCGGGTGTGACCCGTTCTGCTGCGCCGCCTGCCAGTTGCATCAGCAGGCTCTCGGGGGCGGCAGCCAGACGCTGCACGGCGAGCGCAGTGATCGCCGGGCCGCTGGCGTAGGTTTCCAGGCAGCCGCGGTTGCCGCAGGCGCAGAGTGGGCCGTCCAGGTTCATCGTCAGATGGCCGATCTCTCCTGCGGTGCCGTTGAGGCCTTCAAAAAGCCGTCCACCGATCGAGATGCCGCCTCCTATCCCGGTGCCCAGGGTGAAAGCGACCACGGTGTGTGCGTTGCGTCCTGCGCCCAAGAGGGTTTCTGCGAGAACGAAGGCGCGTGCGTCGTTGATCAGCCAGACCGGTCTGCCCAGTGCGTGGCGGAGCACCGGGCCGGCGGGCACATCGCGCCAGGCGCCGGCCAGGTTGGGCAGAAAGTGGGTATGGCCGGTGGCCGGATCGTAGACGCCTGGCACGCCCAGCCCGACTGCAGCAAGGTCTGCTGCGGCAAAGCCGGCGCTGGCGCAGGTGGCATGTACCAGCGCGGCGATGCGTTCCAGCACAGCGTCGGGTCCTTGGGGGGAGTCTGTTGCTGCATGGCTGCGCGCCAGCACGCGGCTGCTCTGCTGTTCGACGACGGTGACGGCAATTTTGGTGCCGCCCAGGTCGATGCCGGCCAGAATCATGGTGTTGGCGCTGTCCCGGAAAAGAGCGCGCCGTCGCGGCGCAACTGCTGTTGGAGCTGTGCGATCGAGATATCGCGCACGTTGTTGCCGGTTTGCAACGCAGAGGCGGCTGCTGTGCCTGCGGCCTGGCCCATGGCCATGCACTGCCCCATGCTGCGCACCGAGGCATGGGCGTCGTGGGTGGCCGAGAGACAGCGTCCGGCGGTGAGCACATTGTCGAGGGTCTGTGGAATCAGCGCACGGAACGGGATATCGTAGGTTGCGCCGGTGGGCAGGTATTCCCAGCGGGTGTCACTGCCGGGATGGTGATCTTCGATGGGCGCGCCGCACTGGGCGATGGCATCGGAGAAATGGCGGGCGCTGAGCACATCTTCGCGCGTGAGCCGATACTCGCCGTAGACGCGCCGGGTCTCGCGGATGCCGATCTGCGTGCTGAAGTTGATCAGGTAGGCCTCTTCGTAGCCTGGAATGCGTTCGCGCAGAAAGCGCACATACTCCATGGCCTGTGCCCGTCCTTCTACTTCGGCTTTGGTCAGCTCGACCGGATCGGTGCCGTCGACATAGGCGACGCGTGTCAGGTTGGTGGCCACGACCCCGCGCAGGGGTGTGCGGTGAACGCTGCCCTCTTCGCGCGGCAAACGGTAGTCGCCGCTGAGGTTGGCTTCTTTCATCAGCCGTACCAGGTCGCTGCGTTTGACCTGCAGCGCGCGCGCTTCGTCGACGTTGCCGACACGGAAGGTGGTGGTCAACGACTGGGCTGGGCCATCTTCCCCGGCCGGCTGGAAGGGCACGCCGGCACGAAAACAGAGGTCTGCGTCGCCGGAGGTGTCTATGAAGAATTTGCCGGTAATTTGTCCCATGCCGCTCTTGCC
>JAPLGY010000712.1 GCA_026389955.1 Caldilinea sp.
CAGCGCCGTGCGCAGCAGTTGCGTCGCTCCGCCGATCAGCGGCTGGATCAGGTCGGGCGTGGCCAGCAGCTGGCGGTGCTGGCGAATCTGTGCGGCCTGGGTGCGGAGGATCTCGGCGTCGGCGATGCCGTCCAGGTGGGCGACCAGGCGCTGCAGTGTCTGCCAGGTCGGCCAGCGTGCAGCAATCGCGCGCGCCGTCTCCGTCCAGCCGGTGAAGGCTTTGGCCAGTTCCTCGCGCTGGTTGTAGATCGCCAGCAGTTGCTCGTTGCCGACAGCAAGGCGCAGTTCTTTCAACGAGTTCGCTGCAGGGGGCGCCGGTTTCGGCGCCTCGCCCCCCGCGCTGGCCGCCAGTTCTTCGAGCAGCGCCACGTAGCGCTGCGCTGCCGCGCTCTCCTCGCCAGGCTTCACCGGCACGCCAGCCCCGGTGAAGAGCACGCGCAGCGCCAGTCGCTGGGGGGTGGTGATAATTGTCGACTCCATCTTGAACAGTGTGCGTCCGATCGCCTTGCGCTCCAGCGCAGCAGCTTCTACCGGACGCCCCTGTTCGTCTGTCGCCCGCACCAGGTTGGCCACCAGCAGCGCCTGCAGCGCGCCGTCGATGGCATCGCGCGGCCAGCCATAGGGGGCGGCGTCCAGCATCCTGCGCACCTCTTCGCCCCGTTTGCCTGCGCCGATCAGCGCCAGCACCTTCTTGCAGACAGGGTGTTCGGCCACTTCACCCGTGTAGTCGACGGCGCGCAGGCTGTCCGGCGCCCCTTTTTGCGCGCGCATGTAGGCCTGTTCCCAGCCGGCCTGGTCAGCCACGCGGAATTCGCTGTAGAGGCGCACCAGCGCGTCGTCGAGCGCCTTCTCGATGGCGGCCGGCACTGTCTCCCCCAAGACCTCGGCGCCGCCCCCCTGGTACACACGGGCGGTGCTGAGAATTTCGCCGATCAGTTCGTGGATGCGCCGCTCTGCCGCGCGCTGGAGGGTATCAATCGCCGCCCGTGCCTCATTGCCTTCCGGCGAGTTGGGGGTGCCGCGTTTGTCGAGCGTATTGGCCGCCGCCTTGAAGTGGATGATCTGCGTGCGCAGGTCATCGCCGGAGCGCCGCGAGAGGAAGACATAGACTGTCGGCGAATCGATGCCCGCCTGCCGTGCGTCGGCCTGCACGCTGTTTTGGTCGACCGTCCAGCCGCTGCGCACCCAGACATAGAGCCGTTCGCTGGCGTCCGCCGGCAGCGCGTCGTCGAAGACGATCTGCGGGGTGCGCGGCACCTTGGCATTGCCTTGCAGCCGGCTCAATTTTCCGGCGACCTGGCTGAAACGCGCGCGCAGCCGGCTGTTGCGCTCCATCTCGATGCTGTGGCTGTCGTTGGCGATCTGGTTGACCTGGGCGGCGAACTCGTCGTTCCAGACGCGGCTCTCGTCGGTCTGGATGCGATATTCGTCGTCGACACGCATGAGCAATTTGCATCCGTTGAGCAGGCTGGGCAGGCGGCTGCGCAGCGTGCCGCTTCCCTGCGCCAGGTCGCTGATCATGAGGTCGGCCAGCGTGTCGACGGTGGCGCGCAGCCCCACCTCCCTGTTGTGGCTGTTGAGCTTGTTGATCAAAAAGACCAGGCCGACCGCACGTGCTGTCAACAGGTCGCCAGCCTCTGTGCTGGCATGCAGGCGCATTGTCTCGTCGCGCACCTTGCGCGGCAGGATACGCGCCTGCAGCAGCCGGTCGACGCTGTCGAAGTACAGGTAGTCTGCCGGAATCACATGGCCCACGGGCTGCTCCAGATTGGTCTGCACGGCCTTGTGCACCATGGTCAACTGGTTGCGCAGTTGGCTGTCCGTGCCGGTGGGGTCCAGCGCACGCAGCGCCTGCTCCCAGAAGCGGCGCCGCACAGGCAGAATTGGATAGTCCTTGACGAAATTGGCGCTGTCCTCCTGGCGGTGCGCCAGGGTGGTGCCGGTCAGGTGGCGCGAGACCTCGCCCAGATTGGCGGTCATGACCTGGTCGACGACACCGATGGCGCTGGGCTGCTTGGCAAGAATCACCTGGCGCACCACAGCGTCGACGTCGGCGTCGGAAAGCTCCACACGGATGGTGAAGCGGCCCTGCAGCCTTGCCAGTTGTGCGGTGCCGGTCACTGCGGTCTGGCCGGTGGCGATCAAAAGCAGGTGCGCTCCGATGTTCTTGCAGCAGGCCTCCACCGCTTCCTGCACCTCATTGGCGCGCTGCGGGTCGTTGCCGATAAACTGCTGGACTTCGTCCAGCACCAGCAGCGTGAGTGGGAAGCGGCCGTCGGTAGAGAGTGCCTGACGGAGGGCCCTCACCATTTCGTCGCTGGTCACGTCGGTCACATGGGGGTACTGGTTGCACAGCGTCTCCAGACAGGCCGCCGGCGAGCCAAACAAGTGCGGTTTGGCGGCCACAAGCGCTGCCGGCAGCCCCTCGGCCACGTAAAAGTTGTCGAGCTCCTCCTGCCAGTCGTAGCCATCCTGCTCCAGATACGCCTGCACCTGCACCAGAAGCCCTTCGCGGCGCAGCCACATGACAAAGCGTGCCTGTGGGTACTGTTGGGGCAGGCCAGCCGATTTGAAGACGATGCTCAAGATCGCCAGCCGCACGCTTCCTTCGGCGCTGGCGCCCAGGGTGCCGGCCGCAGCGTGCAGGCCGCCGGCACGCTTGCCGGCAGCAGTCAGCTCGACGAGCAGGTCGCGGATGACGACAGGCAGATGGGCGATGCCGCGCGCTGTGGCGCCGTCGGAAAAGAGGATATCCACCCACAACGAGCGCACCATCTTGACCATGTGCGACTTGCCGGAGCCAAAGAAACCGCTCACCCAGACCGCCGGCTGTTGCGCCGCAGCCAGGTTGCCAAGGTATGTATGCAGAATATGTTCCAGCCCCTTGGCATACTGGCCGTCGCAGACAAAGGTCTCCAACTCGTAGCGGAGTACGGCGAGCGCATGCTCGGACGAGTCGTCGTTGACGCTGGCGACCCCCTCATTGACCAGTTTGCGGGTGGAAGGATCCTTCTGGTAGACAGCACGGTTGAGCATGTGGAACTCCGTCCTTATTCCTTGTCGGCGGTAATCGGCACGGCCAGATAATTCCAACCATCATAGGCGTCGAGCAGGCGATAGTTGTTGTTTTCGTAGGTGCCCGGAAAGAAGACGAGCAGTCGGCCTGCCACCAGGGGTGCCATGTCGTCGACGACCTCTCTCACTTTGAGGAAGCCGTAGAGCGCGCCGGCCCCCTGGATGGCCACGACCGTGTTGGCGTCGGCCCCCTGCAGCGCGCGGGCAAAGTCGTCGCGGATGTAGAGGCGATAGCGCGGCATCAAGGTCACGAGCAGAGCAGGGTCGGCGAAGTACTTGGTGGCATAGCGGCGCTGTGTGGCCAGCCAGACGGCAAAAGAGTCGGTCAGATCGTAGAACAGCCAGCCGTGCCCAGCCTGCCGCGTCAGCACCTCGAACTCACCAATGTGGGCGCGCAGGCGCAGTTCGTCTTCTTCGGAATAGATCCCAAAGAGCACGCGCTGGGCAGCTGCCGCGTTCTGCTGCCACGGGATCTCAATGTAGCGCGCATAGGCGTTGGCCAGCCGGCGCATTCTACTCACGGAACCATCCTCGGTGGAGCTCGGTAATGAGGGCTGGAAAGCTCACTTCGACTACGTCGCTGATGCGGCGCATCACAAGCCAGGCGCGCTGTGCCGCCATACCAGCCAGATTGTATCGATCGCCAATTGGGCAGTCGAGCAGCGTCGCGTACAGCAGGGGCTGCCCGTCCGGGTCGCGCGCCCAAAAATAGCGCAGCGCTTGAAAAATGGGCACGGCTGGGTCGAGTGCATACAGCCTGCGCAGATGCCGGTAGGTCAGTTTGCGCGTCTGGCCCGACTGTTTGCCAAGGCAATTCTCATCGATGACCGCCGTCCGATAGCGAGCCTTCGTCGTTTCGGGATCAGGGGTATAGGCAAGGAGAGTCTGCAGCTCCGCCAACATGTAGCTGCGCGCCAGATGGGTGCTGCCCGCTTCTCCGGAGAAACCAAATCTCGGAGCTGCACTGGGCATGATCGGTCTGGCGTTTTCGTCCATCACAGCTGCATCCGAATGTCAGGCCTGGCTGAAGCGTGGCGCCCGCAACCTGACGACGACGTTCTGCGCCCGTGCGGGACAGCGGCCACGTGCGCCAAACAGCTCGTCCAACGTGTCGCGGTTCTTCTGTTTCCAGTTCGTAGCGTTGCCATAGACGATGTCGAACAGCTTGTCCGTAGGAATGCCCTATCAGGCGTTGAACGATGGGTTAATCGTAGAATAGGCCACCAGAGGTTGTTCTGTCAAATCTTATATTTGACCCCCTGGACGCGCGTCACCTGAAGCAAGGCCGTTCAGGGAAGCAGGTCGAGAAACGACCGAGCAACCGGAACGGAGAAGAAGATGCTGACCGTTCAGCACTGCGAACGAATCTGTATCGCCTACGAAGTAGACAGGATGAGCGGGCAGATAGAGTGGGAGTGCGGCTATGGCTGCTGGACAGTGCGCAAAGCGCTGGAGCAATCGGCACCGATGACGACCAGCAGGGTTGCGTGGGGTAGCCGGGCGGGTGACGCCGCAGCGAAAATCTTGGAGATCGTCTCCAGATATTCCTGGTAGGCATCTGAACGGCGGGCTTCCTCTTTGCCTGGCAAAGGGGAAGGCTGGGTGGCGCTCCATGCCCGGGCTCGTTCCTGCCACTGCCAGCGTCGGCTGGCATCACCCCAGGTGCGGCTGGATTCAGGGCAGCGCTGGCTGCCTCGAGCGAACACTGAGGCCCCAACAGCCGGTAAC
>JAPLGY010000435.1 GCA_026389955.1 Caldilinea sp.
TTGCATGCTGCCCAGCGTGCTGTACTCGCTCTCCCCGATGCCGACGAAGACCCCGGTGCTGCTCTCTCGGAGCTGCTGCTGGGCAATCCCAGCCCGCTCCAATGCCTCCCAGCTCGTCTCCAGAAGCAGCCGGTGCTGCGGGTCCATGCCTGCCGCCTCGCGCGGGGAGATGCCAAAAAAGAGCGGGTCGAAGCGGTCGACCCCGGTCAGAAAGGACCCTGCGCGCATGTACATCTTGCCCGGCAGCGGCCGCTGCGGGTCGTAGTACTCCTCCACTCTCCATCGCTCGGCCGGAACCTCGCGCACCTGGTCGCTCCCCGCCAACAGCAGCTGCCAGAAGGCCTCCGGCGTCTCTGCACCCGGGAAGCGGCAGGCCAGGCTCACCACCGCAATCGGCTCGTTCAAATGCACACCAGCCTGCCTGACAGGGCTGGCAGGTGCTTCGTTCGGGTCGGTCAACGCCAGGACATCGGCCAGCAGATAGGTGGCCAGGGCATCGATGGTCGGGTGTTCGAAGGCCAGTGTCGCCGGCAAACGGCAGCCCAGGAGCGTTCCCAGTTCCCGGCTCATCTCCAGCGCCATCAACGAATCCATGCCCAGATCGGTCAGTCCGACAGAGGGGTCTGGCAGCTTGTGCATGCCGAGCACGCGGCCCACCAGCTGTTGCAGCTGGCCTCTCAACCGGAGAGGTCGCTGGCTGGCAGACAGCATCGCCAGTTCCTGGCGCAGAACGCTCTCTGCCCCCGCTGCTTTCTTTTCCGCCGGGTCGCTTTCTGGTCCAGGCAGGAGAGCATCCAGCAGACGGCGGGTGCGGCCGGCCTGGTACAGCGCTTTGAAGCGTTTCCAGTCCATGTGGACCACCGTCTGCTGATGGAGCGCTCCTCCCAGCAGCCTGGCCTGAACCGCGAGCATCTCTTCCTGGGTCAACGCCTGAACACCCATCGACTCCAGCGTCTGCTGGTCGGCGGCAGTCAGCATCCCTTCCCCTGCGACCGGGCCCCAGGCGATGCTCAGCCCAGCCAGCCCCCGCTGCCGCCGCCATGCTGCCAGCCCATCCAGAAAATGGTTGGCAGCCCCGTAGTGCGCCTGTCCTTTGCCCCCCCAGATCCCTGCACCCGAGCTGTAAGAGACAAAAAAGTCCAGCTCGTGTCTCTGCAGAAGTTTCTGGAGCAGCAGCCCGCCTGCCAGCTTGGGGCGCAGCACCTTCGCGCACGCGGCCCAGGTCAGCTCCTGCAGCGTTCGGACAGTCGCTGTGCCGGCGGCATGGATCACCCCGCACAGCGGCGAAGCGCTGTCGGCAATCTCGTCCAGCAGCCTGCGCATTGCCGTGACATCGGCCACATCGACCTGCACCACCTGGACAGCCACCCCCCTCTCCGTCAGCGCATCGATCCGCTGCTGCTGCATCGGCTGGGTGACCCCACGGCGGCTGGTCAGAAAGATCTTCCGAGCCCCCTGCTCTGCCAGCCATTGTGCGCTGTGCAGCCCCAGCCCGCCGGTTCCTCCGGTGATCAGATAGCTGCCTTCTGGCCGGATTGTCGGCATCTGCTGCGCAGCTGTCTGCTCTCCCCTGACCAGCCGGGCGACATACCGCTGTCCGTGCCGGTATGCGACCTGTTCTTCGCCATCCCCAGCCAGCACCGCCTGCCAGAGTGCAGCGGCATCCTGCTCCAGCTGCTGCGCCGGTGCAAGGTCTGTGTCAGGTTCCAGGTCGATCAGCCCCCCCCAGAGAGTGGGGCATTCGAGGGAAAGCACCCGCCCCATTCCCCACAACGGTGCCTGCAGCGGGTCGATGGCCGGCGCAGCAGAGAGGTCAGGGGCAGGCTGTGCTCCCCGGGTGACCACCCAGATTGTGGGCCCAGCCTGGACATTCCCGGTCTGTGTGAGCTGCTGGACCACTGTCAGCAGGCTTCCCAGCAGCATCCTCTGTCCCTCCAGCACGCCATCCAGCCCCTGTGCAGTGAGGGGCTCTGCCCCCAAGGGCAAACCAGAGAGCGAAGACGCCTCCAGCCCCCAGAGATGGAGAACACCGCACAGGGCATCTGCGGTGAGTGCTGCGCTCACCGCAGCCAGGTCAGCGCTGTCGGCAAAGAGCAGGGTGGCGGTGTACCCATCTGCACACAGCCGCCTGGCCAGCAGAGCTCCCAGCCCGGAGCGATCCGCCAGAATCACCCAATGGCCAGCTTTTTCTACCGCTGCTTCGGCACGCGGGTCCGGTCCTGCTGGTGCAGCAGGGAGCCAGATCACCTCATACAGATAGCCTTCCACCTCTCTCCAGAGACCTTGCATGCGCTGTTCTGCACGCAGGGCGTCCAGGATGTGGTTTACCAGCGTTGAATCGACAGCCTGCGGATGGACACGTGCGGCGATGCGTTCTGCCAGCTGCACGTCGTCCAGCCAGCCATCTGGGAGATGTGTCGAAGGCTGTTGCTGGTTCTGTGGGTGTTCCACCCAACAGCGCTGGCGCTGGAAGGGGTAGGTGGGCAGTGCCACCTTGCAGTGCCCGTACCCGCGGTCGAAGCCCTCCCAGTCGATGGCGGCCCCCCGCACATAAAGCTCACCCAGGCTGGCGAGAAGCTGCTGCCAGTTCTTTGGCCAGGGCGAAGCGAGGGCAGAAAAGCCGTTCCCCCTGTCCCCTGATCACTGGTCCCCACTGCCTCCTGACCACCGACCACTGACCACTGACCACTGTTCTCCACTGCCATGCCCAGCAGCGTCGACTGGGGACCTACTTCCAG
>JAPLGY010000175.1 GCA_026389955.1 Caldilinea sp.
ACTGTGATCTGCAGACGTTGGCGGGTCTTGTCGGAGAGAGGATAGCTGCTGACATAGCCGGTCAAGGTCACCTGCTCTGCCTGCCGGTCAAAGGCACTGGCTGCAGGCAAGTTGTAGTAGGCCAGGTCTGCAGCGCCCCAACAGGGGGTCAAGGGGTGAGCCGCGTAGCGCAGCAGAGCAGAGAGCCCGCACAGCAACAAGGCAGCTCCCAGCGCCGGCGTGAGCGACGGGCCGGGCACCACAAAGCCGGCGCGGGTCGGCCAGCGCAGCGCCACCGGCCGCGGCGTGTACAGCCGGTCAAGCAGCGGGGCCAGCGGCAGCAGGGCCAGGGGAACCAGCCAGAGCCAGCCCGGTGTCGCACAGCCCAGCAACCCAGCCTCCCAGGCCAGCCGGCCCAGCACAATCCCAGCCAGATAGACCAGCGCACAGCAGAGCAGCGCCAATCAGCACCTCCCCAGCGGAGACTCCTTTTCTCCTCTGAGATCCAGCATACACCTGCCAGAGCCGCCGTCAAGCGACAAAGGTTGTGTCGGGGAAGGGGTGGAGCGCCAGCCTCAGGTCACCACATCCAGCATGACCTTGGCGACGGTCGGGGGGTGGAGCAGCATGTTGGCGTAGTTGGCATTGGCCATCGGGCAGGCGCATTCCTTGCGTTTGATGCTGTCGCGCAGCTGCGCCATCGCCTGTCCTTTCCAGAGGGGCATCAGGTCGTAGCCGCTCTGGCGCAGATTGCCGACTTGTTCGGCGCGGATGCAGCAGCTCCACAGGTCGCCGTTGGGGGCAATGTGGGCGCTGGCCCAGCCCGCATAGCAGGGGATGACCTGGTCTCGCTCGTGCAGCACGCGTTTGGCCAGCTGGTAGTACTGGGCGCGAAACGCCTGTGTGAAACGGGCAATGCCTTTGGCCGGTGCCTGTTTTGCCTGCTGGCTGAGAAAATCGGCGATCGCATCGTACTCCTGCGGCAGCGGGGTGATTCCCCAGCCAACCGTGTCGAGTTCGACCCGTTCCTCAGCAACTTCGGTGATGTAGGAGTCCGGTTCCAGAAATTGGAGCCCTTCCTGAATGGCGCGGAAGCGGTGCGCATTGAAGCGGCTGATCACGGTGTGCACGGTGAGCACCAGGTTCTTGTGCTGCCGCTGCAGTTCTTTGAGCCGTTTCCAGGTCTGCAGAGACAGCTGCCAGTTGCCTTCCACCCCACGGATGTCGTCGTGTTCGTCTCCGACCCCGTCCAGGCTGAGGTTGATGCCGATGCTGCTGGTCGCGCACTCGCGGCAGATGCGTGCCACTTTTTCGACCACCCGTTCGGTCAGCATGCCGTTGGTCGGGATCGTGATGACCTCTGGTCTGCAATGGCGGTAGGCGCTGATCACAAGATCGTCCAGATCCGGGCGCAGAAAGGGTTCGCCGCCAGTGAAGGTCATGTAGAACGGTGCTCTGCCGAGATGGGCAAAGACCTGCTCCCATTCCTCGACGCTGAGGTCGTCGTTGGGTTTGCGCCAGACATCACAGGTTCGACATTTGGAATTGCAGCGAAAGGAGACACTGACCACCACCGAAAAAGGTTTGACCGTGGGCCAGCCGAAGGTCCGAAAAGCCCAGTACAGCGGCAATCTGGGGATCAGTCCGAGCATAAGCGATTCAACCTGACCGTTTCAAACATGGGTGTGAGCAGATACAAGACGGCCCCGCTGTTTTGTGCTGCGCCAGCCCAGAGAATGGCCGTTGTGTTGGGCAACGTTCCGGGGGAAACTGTCCAGCACAACGGCCTGCACAGCTTCAGTCTGCCGCAGCGTTGGCCTGGGCTTTGGTGGCCGGTGCCTGCTGATCCTTGACGCCGATAAAAAAGCGTTTGATCTGGGCAAAGGTGCCGGGCAGGTTGGTCCAGTTTTCTTTGAACATCATCTTTTCTACCACCCGTTCGGGGCGGTAGAGATAGAAGCGGCGGTAGGCTTCGCGCCATTTTTTGATGACAAGGTCGGGGTCGTAATTTTCGCGCATCGTGAAACGGGCCTTCTGGTCGTGGATGGCGAAATCGCCCCAGTTGTCGGCAAAGACCTGCCCGCCCTCCTCGATCATGTCGTACATGGCCGTCCCCGGGAAGGGGGCCGCCAGCATAAAGTTGGCCAGCTTGGGGTCCAGCTCGAGCGCCAGCTGGATCGTCTTTTCCATCGTCTCTTCGTTGTCGCCTGGCATGCCGAAGATGAAGAAGCCCATCGTCTGCAGGCCAGCTGCTTTGGCATTGGCAAAAGCCGAGCGCACCTGCTCCAGCGTCTGCCCCTTGCGAATCACATTGCGCAGCATGGCTTCATCGCCGTTTTCGACCCCAAAACCGACCCGCTTGCAGCCTGCCGCTTTCATGAGCTGAAAAAGCTCCAGATCGGTGTGGTTGACCTTCATGCCATGGACAGTGACCCACGGCACAGTGTTGAGCCCTTCCTCGATCAGCCGACGGCAGAGTTCCTTGGCGCGCGGCAGCTTGAGGTTCCAGATGTCATCGGTGACGCCGATCTCGGTGGCGCCCAGCCCACGGACCAACCACTTCCATTCTTGCACCACGCTCTCGACCGAACGGGCTCGCCAGGTGTCGCCGGTCACGGGTTTGGAACAGAAGGTGCACTTGTAGGGGCAGCCACGGCTGGTCAGGATGGTAAAACTGCGGGCGTGCAGGTCCAGCCCGTCGGTCAACGGCTGCAGATTGGTGTAGCGGTCGATCTTGAAGAGGTCGTGGGCTGGGAAGGGCAGGGCGTCCAGGTCGGGGATCATCGGGCTTTCCGGGCTGGCGACGATCTCGCCATCGCGGAGAAAGTGAATTCCTGGAATCACGCCCGGCAGCTGGCCGGCCTCCAGGAGATTGATCAGCTCCAAAAAGCTGTATTCTGCTTCGCCCTTGAAGACGTAGTCGACATAAGCGTTGTGGGGGGCTTGCAGTGATTCCAGCGGCATGATCGTCAGATGGGGGCCTCCCATCACCGTGACCAGCCCGCGACGTTTGGCCAGTTGGGCCATGGCCCAGGCGTCGGGCATCAGCGGGGTAGTGGCCGTGATGCCGATCAGCTGATAGGGGCGTCCATCCCTGTCGGCCTGGTCGAGGTAGTAGTCGACGCCGACATCTTCGATCGAGGCGTCGTAGATCATGACTTCGTGGCCGCCTTCACGCAGCACAGCGGCCAGGTAGCCCAACCCCAGCGGAATGTGCTTGCGTACACTCCATACCTTTGCTTCTGGACTGGCAAGAATCACACGCATAGAAGTTTAGATCGCCCCTTCTGCTTCGACAGCCTTGCGCAGGCCGGTTTTTTCTTTTTTGGGAACAAAAGTATTGGCTGCGATGCGCACGTTGCGCGGCAGGTTGAGCCAGAAATCTTTGGTCTTGACCCGACGCAAAATCGGCGAGGGGCGCAAGTAGAAATCGCGATAGGCCTTGCGGTACATCTCCTCGACGACCTCGGCGGTCATTTCACCCATCTCGTAGCGTGCCTTCTGCTCAAAGAAGACATAATCTTCCCAGTCGTTGATCAAAAAGCGTCCCTGACGTTTGACGATCTCGTAGACTTTGGTGCCGGGGTAGGGGGTCATCATCGAAAAATTGGCGATCACAGGGTCGAGTTCGATGGCCACGTCGATCGTGCGCTGCATGGTCTCGCGGGTTTCGCCGGGCAGGCCGATGATCATGAAGGCGATCGTCTCCAGGCCAATCTCTTTGGCGTTTTTGAAGGCCTGGCGGATGGTGTCGTGGTCGACTTTTTTGTCGATCGACCGCAAAATTTCGGGGTCGCCGCTTTCGACGCCGAAGGCAGTCCGTTTCAGGCCTGCGTGTTTGAGCAGACTGAGCAGCTCTTTGCTGGCCAGGTTGGCGCGGATGCCGTTCACAAAAATCCACGGCACATGGTTGAGCTTTTGCTCGATCAGGCTGCTGGCCAGTTCTTCCAGGCGTTTGACCCGGATGTTGGCGCTGTCATCGAGCACGCCGATCTCTTGGGCGCCCATGTCTTCGACCAGATGCTTCCACTCGGCCAGCACGCTTTCAGGGCTGCGGCTGCGCCATTTGATCGGCATGATGCTCTGGCTGCAGAAGGTGCAGCGGTAGGGGCAACCCCGGCTGGTCAAGATGCTGAAGCTGCGGGCGCCGTCGACGTGGTCGGTGGCAGGCTGCAAATTGGT